>NZ_JCALDB010000020.1:0-95612 GCF_059812645.1 Mycobacterium sp. NGS45
GCGGGCTGGCGCGTCTAACCGGTCATGTTGGAAGACTTCCTCCGTCGGCATGATGGCGTCATCACCTTGGCTCAGGCGCGCCAGGCCGGCTTGACCGACGACGTCGTCAAACGTCGAGTGCGTGCGGGTCGCTGGCGGCGCTGCGCCCGCGGTGTCTACTTCGTCGACGACCGACCGTTCACCGACGCGGCCCGGATCCGGGCCGCGGTGTGGGGCCACGGTGCCGCCGCCGTGGCCAGTGGCACCGCGGCCGCTTGGTGGCTGGACTTGGTGCCGAAGGCCCCGGACATCGTCGAGGTGACGTTGCCCAGATCCGCGCACAGTCGGGGTTCGCCGGGCACCCGGATTCGTCGTCGCGATCTTTCCGACGACGACGTCGTCGAACACCTGGGACTTCGGGTCACCACGGTCGAACTGACCGCCGTCGAAACGTCGATGAACGTGATGGACCTTGTGTTGCAACGGCATTCGGAACTCCCGCAGCTCTGGCGCGCGCATCTGCGCAACAAGGGCCGGTACGGCTCACCCCGGGCGCGGTTTCGGCTGCAGGCCGCCGGCGACGGCACGAAATCCAAGGCCGAGCGGATCTTCGCCGGCTTGCTCAACCGGGCCGGGATCACCGGTTGGGTTGCCAACCAGCCGGTGGGGCCCTACGTCGTCGACTTCCTGTTCCGCGACGCCAAGGTGGCAATCGAGATCGACGGGTTCGCTTTCCACAGCGAGACTGATGATTTCATTCGGGATCGGGCCCGGCAGAACTACCTGGTGCTGAACGACTGGCAGGTCCTGCGGTTCACTTGGTGGGATTTAATCGAGAACCCGGAACGGGTGATTGCCGAAGTCCGCCGGGCGATTTCGGTGCGCTAGGGGGTGCTGAGCGCCCGTAAACGCACCGAAATCACTCAGGAGCGGCGCAGGGTGACCCGGTAGGCGTACTGCTCGGGCAGGAACTGGCTGACCGCCAACTCGACCGGGGTGCCGGTGGAATCCGAGTACAGCCGATCCACCCGCAGCATCGGGTGCTGCACCGGACAGCCCACCGCGGCGGCCACCTCGGCGTCGGCCACACCCACCGTGATCGACTGTGCGGCTTCGGTTATCGGATGTGCAAGATGGGGCTCGAGCAAGCCGATGACGGTGTGCGCGCTGACCGCCCCGGTCTGCAGTTCGGGAGCGTCGAGCACCGGACCGGCGGCCGCTTCGGTCAGGTGCAGTCGGGTCAGTACGAATGGCACGCCGTCGTGCAACCGACGGAACACCACGGTGTAGACCACATCGCCGGCCGACCGCAGCCGGCCCGCGGCTTCGATGTCGACCCGGCGGCGCAGCCCGGTCAGGACTTCCAGCGTGGTGTCCTCGGACAGGCTCATCAGATCCTCGATCGAACCCAGCTGGCGCAGGTACCGCGGCGCGGACTCGGTGACGTAACTGCCCCGCCCCGGCACCCGGTACACCACACCCTCGGCCACCAGATCCTGGAAGGCTCGGCGTACGGTCTGCCGGCTCAGGCCGTACGCGGCGGCCAGTTCCGACTCGGTGGGCAACCGGCGGCCGTCGCGGTAGTCGCCGGCGGCGATCTGGTCGCGCAGCCGACCGCTGAGCATCCGATAGGCCGGATCGGGCCTCATCTCAAGTCAGCCCGCCTCGGGAGACCAACTGTGCGGCAATCACATTGCGCTGGATCTCGTTAGTGCCCTCGCCGACGATCATCAGTGGGGCATCCCGGAAGTAGCGCTCGACGTCGTACTCGGTGGAGTAGCCGTAACCGCCATGGATGCGCACCGCATTGAGCGCGATCTCCATCGCCACCTCGGAGGCGAACAGCTTGGCCATCCCGGCTTCCATGTCACAGCGCTCACCGCTGTCATAGCGCCGGGCGGCATACCGGGTGAGTTCGCGGGCCGCGGTCAACTTGGTGGCCATGTCGGCCAGATAGTTGCCCACCGACTGGTGCTTCCAGATCGGCACCCCGAAACTCTCGCGCTGCTGCGCGTAGGCCAGTGCATCCTCCAGTGCAGCCGCGGCCACCCCCAGCGCGCGGGAGGCGACCTGGATGCGTCCGGTCTCCAGGCCCTTCATCATCTGGGCGAAGCCACGGCCCGGTTCGCCGCCCAGGATCGCCTCTGCCGGCACCCGGTACCCGTCGAAGGACAGTTCGCAGCTCTCCACGCCCTTGTAACCCAGCTTGGGCAGATCACGCGACACCGTCAGCCCCGGCCCGTGCTCGACCAGCACCACCGAGATGCCCTGGTGCCGCGGCGTCGCTTCCGGATCGGTTTTGCACAGCAGCGCGATCAACCCGGAGCGCCGCGCATTCGAGATCCAGGTCTTGGCGCCGGTGATCACCAGGTCGTCGCCGTCGGCGCGCGCGACGGTGCTCATGTTCTGTAGATCGGATCCGCCGCCGGGTTCGGTCAAAGCCATGGTGGCGCGCAGCTGACCGGTCGCCATCGGCGGCAGGTAGCGCTGCTTTTGTTCCTCGGTGCCGAACAGGGTCAGCAGCTTGGCCACCACGGTGTGCCCGCCCATCGCACCGGCCAGGCTCATCCAGCCCCGGGCCAGCTCGGTGGTGACGTCGACGTAGCACGGCATCGACACCGGTGAGCCGCCGTAGGCCTCCGGCACCGCCAGCCCGTAGATGCCGATCTGCTTCATCTGCTCGATCCACGCCTCCGGGTATTCGTTGGCGTGCTCGACCTCGCGGACGGTGGGTTTGACGTCCCGGTCGATGAAGGTCCGCACCGTGTCGACCAGCATGGTCTCCTCGGGCGATAGCTCGGTGGTCACGATTGGCGGCCCTTCCCTGCGGGTACCTGTGCAGCGTGAAATGTACGGCCATATTCGCACAGGTACGGCAGCACGTACCATCAACCCGTGACTTTGTCCGGCCAAATCCCCGGTGGACCCTACTTCGACGACCTGAGCGTGGGTCAGGTCTTCGACTCGGCCCCGTCCATGACCCTGTCCGACGGCGTCGCGGCCGCGCACCAAGCGATCCTCGGCGACCGGCTGCGACTGCCACTGGACGCCGCGCTCAGCTATGCCGTCACCGGCACGCCGGGCGCACTCGCCCACCCGGCGCTGGTCTGCGACGTCGCGATCGGCCAGTCCACCCTGGTCACCCAGCGGGTCAAGGCCAACCTGTTCTACCGCGGCCTGCGATTCCACCGGTTCCCGGTGCTCGGCGACGCGATCTACACCCGCACCGAAGTGGTGGGCCTGCGGCAGAACTCGGCCAAACCCGGGCGGGCGCCGACCGGGTTGGCCGCGCTGCGGATGACCACGATCGACCAGGCCGACCGGTTGGTGCTGGACTTCTACCGATGCGCCATGCTGCCGTTGAGCCCGGACGCCGGTGACACCGGGCACGCCGACGACCTCGCCGGGATCGGCGCCGACCTCGGTCCGGCTCCAGACCCCACCGCCGACTGGGACGGCGCGCACTTCCGCGCCCGCGTTCCCGGCCCGCACTTCAGCCCGGATCTGGCCGGTGCGGTGTTGCACAGCACCGGCGACGTGATCAGCAGCGCACCCGAATTGGCCCGCCTGACCTTGAACATCGCTGCCACCCACCATGATTCGCGGGTCGGTGGTCAGCGTCTGGTGTACGGCGGGCACACCATCGGGTTGGCGCTGGCCCAGGCCACCCGGCTGCTGCCGAACCTGGTCACGGTGCTGAGCTGGCAGTCCTGCGACCACACCGGCCCGGTGCACGAGGGCGATACGCTCTACAGCGAACTGCATGTCGAATCGGCTACTGCGCGCGCTGACGGCGGCGTCCTGGAGTTGCGTTCGGTGGTCTACGCCGCCCCGGACCGACCGGTGCTGGATTGGCGTTTCTCCGCGCTGATGTTCTAACGGGCACAATCGCACACGTGGACTCAGTGCGCATCGCCGACGCCGTGTTGCGGCGCGTCCGGGAACGCTTCCCGGAAACGGATGCCGCCGCCTGGTTGACCGGCCGGGCCGCACTGCTCGGTTTGGTTGCCCGGGGCCGGGTGTCGCCCGGCGGCGCGACCCACCTGTTGCGCGCCGCCGACGGCTGGTGCGCACTCACGCTGTCCCGCGACGACGACATCGCCGCGGTGCCGGCACTGCTGGAAACCGACACCTGCGACGCGTTGGTGGCCGATCCTTGGCCGGCGGTGCAGCGCTGGGCCGCCGACTGTAGCGCCGACCAGGTCAGCGCCCGTGCGCAACTGCTCGACCTGCCGGTGGCTCGGCTCGCCGAGACCACCCCGAGGGCCCCGGTGACTACCCGTCTCGGCGCGCGCGGGCCGGCCCGCCGACCCGAAGGATTGTTGGTCGCCGACCTGACCTCGATGTGGGCCGGCCCGCTGTGCGGGCAACTGTGGGCCCGCGCCGGTGCCACGGTGGTCAAGGTGGAAAGCCCGCACCGGCCGGACGGTACCCGCCGCGGCAACCGCGCGTTCTTCGACTGGGTCAACGCCGAAAAACTGTCCTACGCGGCCGATTTCGACGCGGACGCTCGAGCTCTCGGGAAGCTGCTCGAAGCCGCCGACGTGGTCCTGGAGGGATCACGCCCGGCCGCGCTGAGCCGACGCGGTCTCGGGCCGACGCAGCGGCCGGGCCGCCCGGGGCGGGTGTGGTTGCGGATCACCGGTCACCCCGACGGCGGCCGGCGGGTGGCGTTCGGTGACGACGCGGCCGTCGCCGGCGGCCTGGTGGGTCGTGACGACGACGGCCCGGTGTTCATGGGCGACGCACTCGCCGACCCGCTCACCGGTTTGGAGGCCTACCGCGCGGTGACCGAATCGCTGGCCCGCGGCGGCGGCGAACTGATCGAGGTCGCGTTGGCCGCCGTGGCTGCCGACTACGCCCGCTACGCCACCGGTCCGGCCAGCGCAACGCCCGCCACCGCACCCCGGATCCTCAGCGCGGCAGCCGAACTGGGCGCCGACAATGCCGCCGTCGTGCAGCTGGTCGCCGCCCGCACCGAGGCGCCGTGCTGATCCGGCGGGCCACCCTGCTGAACGGCGCGGTGGTCGACATCCGGGTCGGGGACCGGATCGCCGACGTGGGCGAGCTCACCGCGATGCCGGGCGAGGACGTGCTGGACGCCGAATTCGGCACTGTGCTACCGGGTTTGCACGACCACCATGTGCACCTGCGGGCTGCGGCGGCTGCCGCCGAATCGATACGGGTCGGGCCGCCCCAGGTCGAGAACCGCGACCAGCTGGCCCGCGTCTTGAAAGGCGCCCCGCGCGACCGGGACGGTTGGGTGCGTGCGGTCGGCTACCACGATTCGGTGGCCGGTCCGCTGGATCGCCGGCTGCTCGACCAGCTTGGTCCGCACACTCCGGTGCGGGTGCAGCACCGCAGCGGCGCGCTGTGGGTGCTCAACTCCGCGGCGCTGATCTCGATCGGACGCCCCGATCACCCGGACGGTCGCTTTCTGCGCGGCGCCGAGGAACTCGACCTGGCGCTCCGCCCGCCCGCGCTACGCGGCCTGGGACGACGCTGGGCAGCCTACGGGGTCACCGGCGTCACCGACGCCACCCCGAACCAGACCCGCGGGGACATCGAAAGCCTTTCTGCTGCAGCCGAATCCGACGAGCTACCGCAGCGGCTTCACTGCATGGCACCGGCCCCCACCGCACCGGTCCCCGGTGTCGGTATCGGCCCGGCCAAACGCATCCTCGACGACACCACGCTGGATCTGGCGGAACTCACCGACTGGGTGGCCGCGACGCACGGCGCCGATCACCCGGTGGCGGTGCACGCGGTCACCGCAGCGCAACTGGTGGTCGCGATCGCGGCGCTGAGTGCGGCCGGTACGCACCGGGGGGACCGGATCGAGCACGCCGCAATCGTGCCGCCGGACTGCATCGCGGACCTGGTCGATCTGGGCGTCACGGTGGTCACCCAACCGAACTTCGTCGCCGAACGCGGCGAACAGTACCTGCGCGAGGTGCCGACCGACGAGCTGCCGTGGCTGTGGCGGGTCGCCTCGCTGCAGGCCGCCGGTGTGCGGTTGGCGTTGTCCACCGATGTGCCGTTCGGCGAACTGGACCCGTGGGCGGCGATGCGTGCCGCCGTGCACCGGCGCACCGCGTCCGGTGCCGTTCTGGGTGCCGCCGAACGTATTTCCGCACACCAAGCGCTGACCATGTTCTGCGGCCACGCCGCCGACCCGGCCCGGCCGCGACAGATCGCACCCGGTCAGCCCGGTGACCTGTGCGTGCTGTCAGCACCGCCCGCAGCGGTGCTGGCTGAACTGGATGCCGGACTGGTCAGCGCGACCGTGATCGGCGGCGAGCTGGTGCACTCAGTGCGGTAGCTCGCGGAACGCGGTCTCCTTGAACGGCTCGGGCTCCTTGGGCAGACCCAAGATCCGCTCACCGACGATGTTGCGCTGAATCTGGTCGGTACCGCCGCCGATCGACGTGAAATAGGCGTTCAGGGTGCGGAAGGTGACCCCGTCGCCGACCGGGTTCTCCGAGCCGGTCAACATGGACTCGGCGCCGATGATCTCGGTCTGCACCCGCGCGGTTTCGTGCAGGATCCGCGACATCGCGATCTTGCTCAACGCGAGCAGCGTGGCGGCCTGCATACCGCCGGAAGCCTTGGCGCGCTGATTGTTCCACTTGTTCACCGTGGCCAGCGCATCCATCCGGGCGATCTGTTGACGGATGTGGGCGTCATCGGCCTTGCCGAACTGGCGGGCCAGGTCCAGCAAGGTTTCCTTGGCCTGGCCGTCGCCGGACCTACGTGACGTGCGGGCCAGATCACCCATCAGGCGACGCTCGTAGCCCAGCGCGGTCTGCAGTACCCGCCAGCCGTCACCTTCTTCGCCGACCAGGTTCTCGGCCGGCACCACCGCGTCGGTGATGAAGACCTCGTTGAACTCCGATTCGCCGGTGATCTGGTGGATCGGCCGGATCTCCACTCCGGGCTGGCGCATCGGCATCATGAAGAAGCTGATGCCGCGGTGCTTGGGCACATCCCAGTTGGTGCGCGCCACCAGCAGGCCGTAGTCGGCGCTCTTGGCGAACGAGGTCCAGACCTTCTGGCCGTTGATCACGTAGTTGTCGCCGTCCCGGTCGGCGCGGGTGCGCAATCCGGCCAGGTCCGATCCGGCACCCGGTTCGCTGTAGAGCAGGCACCATTTCGATTCGCCGCGCAGAGACGGCGGGATCAGCCGCCGTTTCTGCTCCTCGGTGCCCTCGTCGTGCAGCGTGCAGGCGAACAGGTTGTGCCGGTCGTGTCCGGTGCCGGGGGCACCGGCGGCAGCGAACTCTGCTGCTGCAATTCGGGATTCGGGATCACTGAGGCCACGGCCGTACCATTCGGGCTCCCAGGACGGTGCGGTCCAGCCGGCTTCGAACAGCAGGTTGGCCCAGGTGGCGCGGTCCATGCCGGGGGTCCAGTGCTGGGCCAGGAAGGCCTGAACTTCAGCGCGGATGTCGGTCATCTCAGGCCTCCTGCAACCGTAGGTAGCGTTCCCGGTGAAGGGCGGGGTCGCCGAGCAACTGGGCGTCGGTGCGGGCCCGACGCAGATACAGATGCGCCGGATGCTCCCAGGTGAACCCGATCCCGCCGTGCACCTGGATGTTGGTGGCGGCGACGAACACGTAGGCGTCAGCGCAATAGGCATGTGCCAGCGCCAGATCCGAAGCGCGGCTGGGGTCTTCGCGGTCGAACGCAGCGGCGACGTGCCGGGCCGCCGAGACCGCGGACTCGGCTTCCAACAGCATGTCGGCGCACATGTGCTTGACCGCCTGGAAGCTGCCGATCGCACGGCCGAACTGGAATCGGGTGCGGGCGTACTCGGCACCCATTCGCATGGTCTTGGTCGCGCCGCCGGCCATTTCGGACAGCAACGCCACCGCGCCGGACTGCAGGGCGGACTCGAACGACGCTGCACCGGATCCGATTTCGCCGACCAACCGGGCCGGCGTCTCGGAGAAGGTGACGCGATGCAATTTGCGGGTCAGGTCGACGGTGCTCAGCGGCACGACCTGCAGACCGGCCGCACCGCGCTCCACCACGAACACCGCCGCGCCCTCGGTGGTGCCGGCCAGCACGTAGATCCGGTCGGCGACGCCGGCATCGAGCACGAAATTCTTCTCGCCGCGCAGCACCCAACCGTCGGCGTTCTGCTCGGCAGCCGTGGTCGGCACGGCGGGCAGCGCGGCCGCATTGCCTTCGGCAAAGGCCAGGCTGGTGAGCACCTCACCCGCGGCGATGCGGGGCAGCACCGTGCCGGCTTCGTCGTCGTCGCCGGTGGCGGTCAACAACGCCGGTGTCAGCACCGCGGTCGACAGGTATGGGCCGCACAACAGCGCGCGCCCCATCTCCTCGTTGACCACGCCCAGTTCGGCGTAGCCGGCGCCGGCGCCACCGAACTGTTCGGGAACGGTCAAGCCGAGCAGGCCCATCTCGGCCATATCGGCCCAGGAGGTCACGTCGTGGCCGGTGTCGGTGGCCATCAGCGCACGCACCTGCGCCTCGTCGGAATGCTTGCCCAGCAGCGCGCGTACGGCCTCGCGCAGGGCCTTGAGTTCAGCGGACATCGGTCAATCCTGTCGATCTGTGGTCGCAAAGCGCCGTTTCAGGCTGTGGCATTGGGCGTCGAAGAAACTGCGGGTGACCCCGGCGCGCGGAGCGATCATGTCGAAACCGTGGAAGGCGCCCGGGATGATCTCCACCTCGGTCGGCACACCGGCCGCGCGTAACCGCTCGGCATAGGCCAGGTCTTCGTCGTGGAACAGGTCCAGGCTCCCCACGCCGATCCAGGCCGGCGGCAGACCGGCCAGGTCGGCGCGCCGGGCCGGCACCACCTGCTCGGGGTCGGCGGTGCCGAGGTAGGCCGACCAGCCGAGTCGGTTGCTGCGCGCATCCCAGAGCCGAAATCCCGGGTTGTCCCCGGTCGTGGTCCGGTCATCGAGCATCGGATACACCAAATGCTGTGCCAGCGGGCGTATTTCGCCGGCGTCGCGCACCCGGAAGGCCAACTGCGCGGCCAGCCCGCCGCCGGCGCTGCCGCCGCCGATCACGATTTGCTCCGGATCGACCGACGGCAGCGAAGCCAGCCAGGTCAACGCGGCGTAGCACTCTTCGAGCGCCCGCGGGTACGGATGTTCGGGGGCCAGGCTGTACTCCACCGCCGCGACCGTGATGCCCAACCGGTCGGCGAACCCGCGGCACAGCGGCGCGTCCTGGGCCGCGGTGCCGATCACGTAGCCACCGCCGTGGATCCACAGCATCGCCGGACCCGGCGTCGCCGTGGGGTGCGCCGGCCGGTACAGCCGCACCTCGACGCCGGCTGCCGTGGTCAACACCACGGCGCCGTGCGTCCGGAACTTGCGCTGCACGCGCCCGGCGACCCGGATCAAGGGCAGCGTGGCGGTCCGAATCGGGGACCGCGGCACGAGCCGGGTCATGTTGCGCAGGTCGGGGTGGATGTCGGTGGACGTCACGGGGTCACCCTACTGGCGCCGTTCAGCGGTGGGCCGGGGGTGACGGTTTAGGCACCGGACCGCCAGCCGGGATCCCGCCGCCAGGAACATCGCGTGGTTGCTGCTCGTCGGTCATGGACATCCCCCGATCTGAATATCGCCGAGCGCAGCCTATCGGCAGCGAAGTTTGCTCGGGCGGTCGTGTCAGATCAGCCCGGACGGCCAGTGAAAGTGGCACACCGTGCCACTTTCGCGTTTGCTGGATGGCTGGGCCGGGGACGTTTTCGCAGCAAACTGGCAGCGTTACAGAGTCCTGCGTAGTTGTTAGCGTGTTCGGTGCTTTCCGCCAGGTCGGTTCGGAGTACGCTCACGCCATGACGGTTTGCCCGGAAAATGAAAAGTCGGGTACGACGGTGCGAGATTGCGCCACCTGGATGCTGCACGCGCGCCCCGCCGACTATCTGCTCGCAGCCGGCAACATCGCCGAATCGCTGCCGGTGGTCGGCAAGCACTTCCAGCAGCTGAACTGGTACGCCGCGCTGGGCATGTGGGGCAGCCGGCACGCACCGCACCTGATCACCGCGGCCGCCAAGTCGTGGTTCACGCCGGGCATCGGTGAGATCCGCAAGGCCGAGCGCGACCAGACCCACGCGGTGGCCGACGCCGCGCTGCGCGGCCTGGTGCCGGCCGCCGATCTGGCCATCGAATGGCCGCAACCGGAGGGTGCCCCGCCGCTGCTGAAGGCGCTCGAGCATCGTCGGCATCTGCACCGCTCGGCGGTGCAGTACGGCCCAGAACCAGGTCAGGTGCTCGACGTGTGGCGCCGCGACGACCTGCCGGGCGACGCGCCGGTGCTGATCTTCCTGCCGGGTGGGGCCTGGGTGCACGGCGGACGGATCCTGCAGGGCTACGCCTTGATGTCGCATCTGGCCGAGCTCGGCTGGGTGTGCCTGTCGGTGGAGTACCGGGTCGCGCCGACGCATCCGTGGCCGCACCATATCGACGACGTCAAGACCGCGATCGCCTGGGCGCGGGCCAACGTCGACCGGTTCGGCGGTGACCGCGAGTTCGTGGCGATCGCCGGCTGTTCGGCCGGCGGGCATCTGGCTGCCCTGGCCGGTTTGACCGCCGACCATCCCGACTATCAGCAGCACCTGCCGGCCGGTTCGGACACCTCGGTGGACGCGGTGGTGGGTATCTACGGTCGCTACGACTGGGAGGACCGTTCCACCAAGGAGCGGGTCGGGTTCGTCGACTTCCTGGAACGCGTCGTGGTCAAGCGCCGGATCGACCGGCACCCCGAGGTTTTCCGCAAGGCCTCGCCGATGGCGCAGATACATCCGGACGCGCCGCCGTTCCTGGTGCTGCACGGCACCGCCGACTCGATCATCCCGGTCGAGCAGGCCCGCGCGTTCGTCGATCGGCTCCGTACCGTGTCCCGCTCCGAAGTCGGGTATGTTGAGCTGCCCGGTGCGGGCCACGGCTTCGACATGACCGACGGCGCGCGCACTGGGTCGGCGGCGACGGCAATCGGTTTGTTCCTCAACCACATTCGCCGGAGCCGCACCGCCATGAAGGCAAAACGGGTCATCTGAGGCGCGCCGCGCTTGTAGGGTTTCCCGGCAGGAGGGGAAACGTTTGCAGAGCGGGCGGCTATGAAGAGACTCACCGGGTGGGACGCGTTCCTGCTGTACACGGAAGCGCCCAATGTGCACATGCACACGCTCAAGATCGCGATCGTCGAATTCACCGATGCCCAGCGCAGCTTCGGCATCGACGACTTCCGCCGTGTGATCAACGCGCGGCTGCACAAGCTCTACCCGCTGCGCTATCAGCTGGTCGACATCCCGTTCAAGTTCCATCACCCGATGTGGCGGGAGAACGTCGAAGTCGACCTGGAGTACCACGTCCGGCCGTGGACGCTGCCGGCCCCGGGCGGGCGACGCGAGCTCGACGACGCGATCGGTGAGATCGCGTCCACCCCGTTGGACCGCAGCCGCCCGCTGTGGGAGATGTACTACATCGACGGTTTGGCCGACGGCCGCATCGCGGTGGTGAACAAGATCCACCACGCGCTGGCCGACGGCGTGGCCGCGGCCAACCTGCTGGCACTCGGAATGGACCTGCAGACCGGGCCCCCGGACGACCGGGAGAACTACGAGACCGACCCCGCGCCCAGCAAGACCGCGCTGGTGACCTCGGCGTTCAAAGACCACTTCCGGCACGCAGCGCAGATCCCGTCGACGCTGGCCTACACCGCGGCCGGGATCAACCGGGTGCGACGCAGTACCCGCAAGCTCGGCCCGGACCTGACCATGCCGTTCACCCCGCCGCCGAGTTTCATGAACCACGTGCTGACCCCGGAACGTCGGTTCGCCACCGCGGCGCTGACTCTGGAGGATGTCAAGGAAACCAAGGCCGCGCTGGGGGTTTCGATCAACGACCTGGTGCTTGCGCTGTCCGCCGGGGCGTTGCGCAAGGCCGCGTTGCGTTACGACGGGCACGCCGACAACCGGCTGCTGGCCTCGGTCCCGGTCAGCTTCGACTTCAGCTCGGACCGCATCTCCGGCAACCGGTTCACCGGGGTCATGATGCCGATCCCGATCGACATCGAGGACCCGCTGGAGCGGGTCCGGCAAGCCCACGACGACGCCATCCTGGCCAAGGAGACCAACCACCTGATCGGCCCGGAACTGGTCAGCCGGTGGTCGAACTATCTGCCGCCGGTGGGGATCGAAGCCCTGTTCAAATGGCTGTCCAGCAAAGACGGTCAGAACAAGGTGCTGAACCTGAACATCTCGAACGTGCCGGGGCCGCGTGAGTACGGCCGGGTCGGTGGCTCGCTGGTCACCGAGATCTACAGTGTGGGGCCGCTGACCGCGGGCAGCGGCATCAATATCACGGTCTGGAGCTACGTCGACCAGCTCAACATCTCGGTGATCACCGACCTGAAGTCGGTGCACGACGCCCATGAGATCACCTCAGCGATGGTCGATGACTTCGTCGAAATCCGCCGGGCAGCCGGGCTTTCGCAGAAACTGACGGTGCTCGACAAGGTGATGCCGCCGGCCTCCTAGCCGGCCTGGCGGCGGGCCTGCACCCAGGACAGGAACGCCTCGATCGCCTCGGCGGTGTAGTGCCCGCGCGGTGAGCCGAAGATGTCGAACGCGTGCTGGGCGTGCGGGATCTCCGAGTAGGCGACCACGTCCTTGGAGTGCGCGCGCAATGCGGCGACGAATTCGCGGGCCTCCGGCACCGGGATCAGCGAATCGTCGGTGCCGTGCAGCACGAAGAACGGCGGCGCGTGCGGGCCCACATGGGCGATCGGCGAGGCGTTGCGGAACAGCTCCGGGTCATCTTCGAGTCGTTCCTTGGCGATGAACCGCTGCAGGATCTCCATGAACTCCGCCCGGCCGGGGCCGCCCGTGGAGAACCAGTCGTAGCGGCCGTACACCGGGACCGCCGCCACCACCGAGGTGTCGGCGTCCTCGAAACCGGGCTGGAATCGCGGATCGTTGGGAGTCAGCGCGGTCAGCGAGGACAGATGACCGCCGGCTGAACCACCGGTGATCGCAACGAAATCCGGGTCGCCCCCGTAGTCGGAGATGTTCTCCTTGATCCAGGCCAGCGCGCGTTTGACGTCCACGATGTGGTCCGGCCAGGTGTTGCGCGGGCTGACCCGGTAGCCGATCGACATGCACACCCAGCCGCGTTCGGCCAGATGACTCATCAGCGGATAGGACTGCGGCCGCCGCATGCCGATCGCCCAGGCGCCGCCGGGAACCTGCAGCAGCACCGGGGCCTTGGCGTCCCGGGGCAGATCGCTGCGCCGCCAGATGTCGGCCAGGTTGGCGCCGCCGTACGGCCCGTAGCTGATGGTTCCGGCCTGTTGGACGTAGCGGCGACGGGAAAAGCCGGTGGCGAACACCCCGCCGTGCTTGCGTAGCTGCTCGACGGCCGGCTGCGAACTGGCTGCCGTCTCGCGGTAGTTCTCCGGCAGCGCCGCGCGCAGCCCGGCCTCGAAGTAGGGTTCGGATTTGACGTTGCGGCGCATCAACACGCCGAGCAGTACCCAGCTGATCACGTTCAGCACCAGGGCGATTCGGCCACGGCGGCCGATGAAGTCGCCGCGGATCCCGCGCCGCAACGCGTCGGCGGCCGAGCCGGCCAAGAACAGCGGCGCCAGTTCGGTGGTGGGCCAGCCGAAGGCGAACGCCGGGATGCTGAGATAACCTCGGCGAGCCAGTGGTTTGATGCCGTTGGCCGCGTTCAACAGTTCGGCGGCGGCACGCGCCAGGGTCCGGTTCGCTCGTGGGTTTCGGCTCACGCAGTCTCTTCCGCTCGGGCTTGCAGCTCGCGGCGCAGCACCTTACCGGTGTTGTTGCGGGGCAACTCGTCGAGCACGATCACCGCGCGCGGCACCTTGTAGTTGGCCAGGTTGTCGCGCACGTGCGTCTTGAGCTCTTCGGCTGTGGCCGAGGCATTCTCACGCAGCACCACGAACGCCACCAGGCGTTGGCCGTACTTCTCGTCGTCGACGCCCAGCACCGCGGCTTCGGCCACGTCGGGGTGGCCGGTCAGCGTCTTCTCCACCTCGATCGGGTAGACGTTCTCGCCACCGGAGACGATCATCTCGTCGTCGCGGCCGATCACGAACAATCTTCCGGCCGCGTCGAAGCGGCCCAGGTCCCCGGAGGCCATGAACCCCTCATGGAACTGCTTGGTGGCGCCGGAGGTGTAGCCGTCGAACTGAGATCCGTTGCGCACGAACACCTGTCCGACTTCACCGACGGGCACGTCGCGCAGCTCGGCGTCCAGGATCCGGACCTCGGTGCCGACGGCGGGCCGGCCGGCGGTATCCGGCGCGGCGCGCAGATCGGCCGGGACGGCGGTGGCGATCATGCCGGCCTCGGTGGCGTTGTAGTTGTTGTAGATGATGTCGCCGAACCGGTCCATGAACGCGGTGACAACGTCGGGACGCATCCGGGAACCCGAGGCGGTGGCAAACCGCAGCGACCGACCGCTGTAGCGGTCCAGCACGTCGTCGGGCAGATCCATGATCCGGTCGAACATCACCGGCACCACACACAACCCGTAGGCCCGGTGCCGGTCCACCAGTTCCAGGGTGGCTTCCGGGTCGAAGCGGCGTCGGGTGACCACCGTGCAGGCCATCGACGCGGCGAACACCAACTGGGAAAAGCCCCAGGCGTGGAACATCGGCGCCACCACCACGACGGTCTTGTCGGTGTGCCACGGCACCCGGTCCAGGATCGCCTTGAGCTCGGCCAGGCCGCCGCCGGAATGCTTGGCGCCCTTGGGCGTTCCGGTGGTTCCCGACGTCAGCAGGATCAGCTTGCCTGGCGTGGCCGGCGGTTCCGGACGCTGACCGGTGTGCGCGTCGATCAACCGCTCCACCGTGCAGTCGTGGGCCAGCGGGTCGTCGGTCCAGCCCACGATGCGGCGGGTGGCCGGACGGTTGGCCAGGGCACGGTCGACGGTGGCGGTGAACTCCTCGTCGTAGATCACCGCGTCCACGTCTTCGCGTTCGACCACCTCGGCCAGGGCCGGCCCAGCGAACGACGTATTCAGCAGCAGCACGTTGGCGCCGATCCGGTTGGCCGCCACCAGGGAGTCGACGAAGCCGCGGTGGTTGCGGCACATGATGCCGACCGTGCGCACGCCGAGGGCCTGCAGGGCGTCGCCGAGCGCGTCCGCGCGTCGATCCAACTGGCCGAAGGTCAACGCACCCAACTCGTCGATCAGACCGACCCGATCCGGCGAGCGTTGCGCTGACATCGCGAAACCGCTTGTCACCGAACGCCCTTCGCGTGCGCCGGCGGCCATGATCCGCAGATACTTGTCCGGCCGCATCGGTGCGATCATGCCGGCGCGGGCCATCGTGGCCACCAGCTCGGCGGCTTGACCGGCTGCGCTGGCTGCGGCGCCGATCCGGGACAGTCCGGGGAGTTCGACCACGATCAGCCGATCACCGGGAAGTTGCGCTCATCGGCCAACTCGTCGAGCGCGGCCTGCATGACGTTGCGGACATGAGCATCGACCTCGTCGATATCGGGGTCCTCGCCGAACTCGGCGACGATGTCGATCGGTTCCAGCACCCGCTGCACGATCTTGCTGGGCAGCGGCACGTTGAGCGGCAGCACCGCCGACAGCCCGAACGGGAACCCGAAGGACACCGGCAAGATCTTGGCCCGGAAGAACTTGTCCAGGCGCAACAGCTTGGCCAGCTCGGTGCCGCGGGTCAGATAGATCTGGGTCTCCTGACCACCGATGCCGACCACCGGCACGATCGGCACCCCGGCGTTCAGCGCGGCGCGGATGTACCCGGTGCGGCCGTCGAAGTCGATCGTGTTGCGCGCGGTGCTGGGCCGGTAGGCGTCGTAGTCGCCGCCCGGGAAGACCACCACCACACCACCGGAACGCAGTGCCTCGCCGGCATTCTCGTGATTGGCCTTGATGAACCCGGTCTTGCGGAAGAAGTTCGCCGTCGGCCCGGTCAAGACCAGGTCGAAGGTCAGCGTGTACACCGGGCGGTCGTACCCGTAGCGCTCGTAGAAGCCGGTCGCAAACACCGGTACGTCGAGCGCGAACATGCCGCCGGAGTGATTGGACACCACCAGCGCGCCGCCGTCCGGGAAGACCTCGAGGCCGCGTACCTCGGAGCGGTGCCACCCCTTGATCAACGGACGCAGCAGACCCATCACCTTCTCGGTGAGGCCGGGATCCCACTTGGTGATCTCACCCGTGGAGATCTCGGTGCCGTCGTCGTTCGTCGAGCTCACGGGGCCCCCTGAGGCTGAATTGGAACGTGTTCTAGTTTTGATCGTACCGGGTGGGTGTAAGGACGGGTCGGGTAGTCAGCCGACGTGCTTACCGTACCGTTTACGATGACGGGCGTGAGCGACGAATCCACTGAACCCGCAGTCCTCGTTGAGCAGCGCGATCGCATCCTGCTCATCACGATCAACCGGCCGAAGGCCAAGAACGCCGTGAACCTGGCGGTCAGCCAGGGGCTGGCCGACGCAATGGACCGACTCGACGCCGACCCGGGCCTGTCGGTGGGCATCGTCACCGGAGCCGGCGGCTCCTTCTGCGCCGGCATGGACCTCAAGGCGTTCGCCCGCGGCGAACGCTGCGACATCGACGGCCGCGGCCTGGGCTTCACCCAGCGCCCGCCGGACAAGCCGCTGATCGCCGCGGTGGAGGGCTACGCGCTGGCCGGTGGCACCGAGGTCGCGCTGTCCTGCGACCTGATCGTCGCCTCGCGTGAATCCGCGTTCGGCATCCCCGAGGTCAAGCGCGGCCTGGTGGCCGGCGGCGGCGGCCTGCTGCGACTGCCGCAGCGCATCCCGTATGCCATCGCGATGGAGTTGGCCCTGACCGGCGAGAACCTGTCCGCCGAGCGGGCGCACGAGCTGGGCCTGGTCAGCGCGCTGACCGAGGCGGGCGGCGCGCTGGACGGCGCGATCGCGCTGGCCGAGAAGATCACCGCCAACGGCCCGCTGGCGGTCGCGGCCACCAAGAAGATCGTCGTGCAGTCGCGGTACTGGGGCGACGAGGAACAGTGGACCGAGCAGATGAAGATCCTCGGCCCGGTGTTCGTCTCCAACGACGCCCGCGAGGGCGCGACGGCGTTCGCTGAGAAGCGGGCGCCGAAGTGGACCGGCACCTGAGCCGATTCGCACGCCGGCCCGGACACCGCGCTGCCGGTGTTTTCGGATGCGGTGTCGGAAACTCGCTTGACCTCAACCGCGGTTGAGAAGCGAGGATGGGGGTATGACTGCCGAGCTAGTGGCGGCCGAACCCCGGCCCGACGTCGCTGACTACCTGGCGCGGATCGGCTATCCGGGGCCCGTAGAGCCGACCTACGACACGTTGTGCGCCCTGATCGGCGCGCACCTGTCGCACATCCCGTTCGAAAACCTCGACCCGCTGATGGGCATCCCGGTCGCCGATCTGAGTGCGGCGGCATTGTTCGGCAAGCTGGTGGCGCGGCGCCGCGGCGGCTACTGCTTCGAACAGAACGGCCTGCTGGCCTATGCGCTGGCCGAACTCGGCTATCAGGTCGAGTCGCTCACCGGCCGGGTGGTGTGGATGAAACCCGATGGCCTGGATGCGCCGCTGAGCGCGCTGACCCACCAGGTGCTGGTGGTGCGCGTCCCCGGGGACGCCCGCCGCTACCTGGTCGACGTCGGCTTCGGCGGGCAGACCCTGACCGCGCCGATCGAGTTCGTACCCGACGTGGTGCAGCAGACCCCGAACGAGCCGTACCGGATCGGCCGGTACGGCGCCGGGTACTTCCTGGAGACGTTGATCGGCGACAGCTGGCGGCCGCTCTACCTGTTCACCGACGAGCCCCGGCCGGCCATCGACCTGCAGGTCGGAAGTTGGTATGTGTCAACGTATCCGGAGTCGATCTTCGTCGTCGGCCTGAGCGCTTCGCTGCTCGTCGACGGCGCCCGGTGGAATCTGCGCGGCCGCAACCTGGCCATCCACCGGCCGGGTGCGCCGTCCGAACAGGTCCGCTTCGACACCGCGACCGAGGTGCTCGACGTGCTGATGAACCGATTCGGTCTCGACGTCGGCGGACTCGGCGACGTGCACGCCCGCATCACCGAGGTGCTCGACACCTGAGTGCCTTGCGATTTCGGTGCGTTGAGGGGCGCCCAGCGCCCCTCAACGCACCGAAATCGCGGGGGTCAGGCCCAGGTGAGCGCGTCCCAGAGCTCGCCGTCCGAGCCGGAGCCGGCGGCCAGTGCGCGACGTCCCAACTCCCGCGCGTAGCTCCCGGTGCTGCCGAACTCCTCGATCCACGCGTGCGCCCGGTTGGTCGACGACCACAGTCGATGCTCGATGGTCACCCCGATCGCGCCGTGCAACTGATGCGCCGTGGTGCTCACCGCCGGTACCACCCGGCCCAGCACCACCTTGGCCAGCGCGGTCGCATAATCGCACTGCGGGCTGGCGAAACCGTGATCGGCAGCCGCGCTGACCGCCAATGTCACTGCAGCTCTTGCTCGTTCGATCTCACCGGCCATACCGGCCAACGCGTGCTGCACGGATTGCTGCTTGCTCAGCGGCCGGCCGAACTGCACCCGCTCCCGGGTGTGCGCCACCGACAACTCGGCAGCCGAATCCAATGCGCCGATGAGCTGCACGCACCGGGCCCACGCGCCACGCCGGGTCAACTCGGCAGCCACTGCGGCATCCACCGTCGCGGTCGAGTCGGGCAGTGTGAACCGTACGGTGTCGCGGGGCTCACCGGCCAGGTTGTGGCCGTCGACCACGTCGAGGTCGGCGGGGGAGCCGACCGCGACCCGCAGGCCGGCATCGTCGGGGACCACCAGCAGCACCGCGGCTGCCGCACGCGTCCACGGCACCGCACGCGCGGTGCCGTCGGCGTCGGCCCACGCCAGGGTCAACGGGCCGCGCTCGGGCACCTGCAGCCCGGCGACCCCGGCCAGCCAACCGGCCAGCAGATCGGTCTCGGCGATCGGTGCGGCCACCGCGTGCCGGGCCAGCCCGCGCAGCGTGATCGCCGACTCGGTGGGCCCGGCGCCGAGCTCCGGATTGCTGGTGAGTCGACTCAGTCCGGTCTCTTCCAGTGCGCGCCAGGCATTTTCGTCGAACAGCTCGGGCAGCCGGCGCTGCCCGAGGCGGGCCTGATCGGCGCGCTTTCCGATGTCGTCGACCAGTTGACGGAGATCGCCGAACTCGTCGTCGGCATCGGTGGCGGCCGCGAACACGCCGCCGCTCAGGGCGCCGGCGCTCATCGCAGCCCCATGCCGCGCGCCACCACACCGCGCAGCACCTCGTTGGTCCCGCCGCGCAACGTCACCATCGGCGCGTGCAGTCGCGCCACCGCCAACATCCCGGTCAACCGGACGTGCGCTGCCGAGCCGGGCTCCACACAGTCCAGCAGGTCGGCCACCAGCTGCACCGAATCCTGCTCGAACCGGGTGCCCAAATCCTTGACCAGCGCTGCTTGATTGGCGGCGGACTCCCCGGCTGCCAGCGCGCGGGCCACCGACACCGACAGCTGACGCAGCGACACCAGGCGGGCCACCAAATCCCCAACGGCCACCAACGTGGCCTGCTCGACCTGCGCCGACTCGGCCAACGCGCGGATCAGTGCGGTGATCACGCTGACCGTCGACAGCACCCGCTCGGGTCCGCTGCGCTCGAACGACAACTCCGCGGTGACCTGATGCCAGCCGTTGCCGATCTCGCCGAGCACGTCGGCGTCGGGCACGAAGACGTCGTCGAACACCACCTCGTTGAAGTGGTGCTGACCGTCCATCGTCACGATCGGCTCGATCTGCACGCCCGCCGAATCGGTCGGCACCAGGAACTGGCTGAAACCGGCGTGCCGGTGTTCGGGATCGACCGCACTGGTGCGCGCCAACACCACCACCTGATGCGCCAGGTGCGCACCGCTGGTCCACACCTTGCGCCCGGTCAGCCGCCAGCCGCCGTCGCACTCGGTGGCGCGGGTGGCCGCGGCTGCCAGGTCCGAACCGGCCTGCGGCTCACTCATCCCGATCGCCGAGAAGAACCGGCCCGCAGCGATCCGCGGCAGGATCCGGTGCCGCTGCTCCTCGTTGCCGTAGGCCAGCAGAGCCGGCGCCACCTGCCGGTCGGCGATCCAGTGCGCGGCCACCGGGGCGCCGGCCAACAACAATTCCTCAGTCACCACATAGCGGTGCAGGTGGCTCAGTCCGTGCCCGCCGTACTCGGTGGGGATGGTCAACCCCAGGAAGCCGGCGTCGCCCAACCGGGCGCTGAACGCCTCGTCCCACTGCGACAGCCAGGTGTCGACGCCGGGCTGCCAACCGAACTCGGCGCGATCGGCAGCCAGGAACTCGCGCAGCGAACCCCGCAGCGCCGCCAGTTCCGGTTCGTTGGCGCACAACGCATCGAAACTGCTCATCGAGGCACATGATCGCATGCCCGCTGAGCTGTCGGAGCGCCGAGCAATACTCGGGACATGGCCACCGTGTACTACACCGCCTCCAGCCTGGACGGTTTCATCGTCGACACGGCGGACAGCCTGGACTGGTTGACCTCCCGCACGATCGACCCGGACGGGCCCTTCCACTACGAACGCTTCGTCGACGACGTCGGCGCCCTGGTGATGGGCGCGCAGACCTACTTGTGGATCCGGGACAACCAGCCCGGGGCGTGGATGTACCAGCAGCCATCCTGGGTGGTGACGCACCGGCCGGAGATCGTCGCGGCCGAACATCCGGTCACGGTGTTCGCCGGCGACGTCGCCGAACTGCATCCAGGCCTGGTCGAGGCGGCCGCGGGGAAGCACGTCTGGCTGGTCGGCGGGGGTGCGCTGGCTGCCCAGTTCGTGGCGGCCGGTCTGGTCGACGAGCTGATCGTGACGTATGCGCCGTGCAGTTTGGGTTCCGGTTCGCGACTGCTGCCGCTACGTTCGGAGTGGGTGCTGACCGAAACGGCGGTCAACGGCGAATTCGTGTGTGCTCGCTGGGTCCGAGCTGGGTAGCGGCGGACTCGGCGGCCGCTTGCGGCTATGGTTTAATCGGAGAATCATGTTCTTCAATTCGGATAACGCCAATCCCGGGTGGTTTCGATGAGCATTTCGCTGCTGCTGGAGATGGCGGCTTCGGGGGATCCCGACCGTGTCGCCGTGGTGTCCGAGGACACCCGGCTGACCACGCAAGAACTTTCCGATCTGGCCGACGGCGGGGCCGGTGTCATCGCGGCCAGCGGTGCTGAGCACGTCGTCTACGTCGGCACCGGCGGGGCGCTGCTGCCGCTGCTGCTGTTCGCCTCGGCGCGGGCCGGGCGGGCGTTCACCCCGATCAACTACCGGCTCTCGGCCGAGGGCATCCAGACCCTGATCGAGCGGTTGCCCAAGCCGCTGGTGATCGTCGACGGCCGCTACCGCGAGATGGTCGGCGACGCCGGCGTCGTGACCATGGAATCGCTGGAGTTCATCTCCGATGCCCGCACCCACGAACCGGTGGTCGAGTTCGCCGACCCCGACGACGTCGGCGTCGTGCTGTTCACGTCGGGCACCACCTCGGCGCCCAAGGCCGTCGAACTCACGCACAACAACCTGACCTCCTACATCACCGGCACCGTCGAATTCGCCTCGGCCGAGCCCGACGACGCCGCGCTGATCTGCGTGCCGCCCTACCACATCGCCGGCGTGAGCGCGGCCCTGTCGAATCTGTACGCGGGCCGAAAGATGGTGTACCTGCCCAACTTCGACGCCGCCGAGTGGGTTCGGCTGGTCGAGACCGAGGGCGTCACCTCGGCCACCGTGGTGCCCACCATGCTGGACCGGGTGGTCACGGTGCTGGAGTCCGAAACCCACGAACTGCCCACGCTGCGCACCCTGGCCTACGGCGGATCCAAGGTGGGGCTGCCGCTGGTGCGCAAGGCGCTGAGCCTGCTGCCGCACGTCGGCTTCGTCAACGCCTACGGGCTGACCGAAACCTCGTCGACCATCGCGGTGCTGACACCCGACGATCACCGGGAAGCGCACGGCAACGCAGACGAACGCGTGGCCAAGCGGCTGGGTTCGGTGGGTCAGCCGGTCCCGGGCATCGAGCTGCAGATCCGCGACGAGGCCGGCACCGTGCTCGGCGCCGGTGAACCCGGTGAGCTGTACGTGCGCGGTGAGCAGGTGTCCGGGCGCTACACCGGGATCGGCTCGGTACTCGACGACGAGGGCTGGTTCCCGACCAAGGACATCGCCATGCTCGACGAGGCCGGCTATCTGTACATCACCGGCCGCAGCGACGACACCATCATCCGCGGCGGTGAGAACATCGCGCCGGCTGAACTCGAAGACGTGCTGATCGAGCACGAGCAGGTGCGCGAGGTGGCCGTCGTCGGCGTCGAGGACGCGCAGTGGGGACAGGCGATCGTCGCGGTGGTGGTACCCGAGCCCGGCGCCGATCCCGATCCCGAGGACCTGCGCGCGCACGTGCGGGCACAGCTGCGCGGCTCGCGCACCCCGGATCGGGTGGTGTTCCGCACCGAGCTGCCCACCAACGCCACCGGAAAATTGTTGCGACGCGAGATCGTCGCCAGTCTCGAGAACGAGTAGGAGCCCATCATGGTGAAGAACGGCACCCGGTTGCAGAGCCAGGTCGACGACACGCAGGTGATCGTGGTCAAGACCTCTGATGCCCTCGATGACCTGCGCTGCGGCGGCGCCCCGATGGTTCCGCTGGACGCCGAAAAGCAAGCCGCAGAGCTGAATCCGGCGCTGGCCGACGGCACCGCGATGGGCAAGCGCTACGTCGACGAGGCCGGCGCCGAGGTGTTGGTGACCAAGGCCGGCAAGGGCACGCTGACGGTCGGAGACACCCCGCTGTCGCTCAAGGAAGCCAAGCCGCTGCCGGCCAGCGACTGACCTTTCGGCTGCCGCTCTACCGTCTCCGCCGCGCTCTTCGGGCCCGCAGAGCGGCTAAGTGGCGGAAGAGCGGGGACCGACGGGCGGGGTCAGCGTCGAGCCGACGCAGCGCTCCGGTTGACGAATTCCCGTGATTTGACCAGGAATTCGAGTTGCCTGGCGGTCTGGGTCAGGTGTTCGACGGTGCGCTCGACCCGGCACAGCACCACCGCGCCCTCCAGCGCTGCGACGCACGTGCTGGCCAGCGAGCGGGCATCGGCCGGGCCGAACCCGTCGCTGCGAAAAGCCAGGCTGAGCTGATCGAGCCAGCGGCGATAGATGTCGCCCGCCATCCCCAGCAGCGGTAGGTCGTGATCGGACGGACCGGTCGCCGCGGCCAGCACCGGACTGCCCGCGGTGAAGTCGCTCGCGGTCAACGCGTGCTCGCCGAACTCGACCAGATCGCGCAGCATGGCCAGCGCGCCGCGGTCGGCCGCGGCCACCATCCGCTCGACGATCGCGTCGCCGGCGTACTGCAGCGCCTCGCGCAGGATCTGGCTGCGGCCGCCGGGGAAGTGGTGATACACCGAACCGCGAGGTGCCCCGCTGCGGTGCAGCACGCTGTCGATGGTCACCCCGGCCGCGCCGCGTTCGCGCAGCAGGTCCGCGGCGCTGACCACCATGTCGTGCCGGGTGGACCGACGTTTGGTGGTGGACCCGGCGGGCGCTGCGGCAGCGGAAGGCATGCGGTGCGACGCCTCAGACGGCGCGTAGTTGGCGGACGTGTTCGCGCACGGCGCGCGGGCGCCAGTTCGCGCGGTTGACCAGCGGACCGAGCAGCCGGCGCCGGGGGCCCGGCAACTGCTGGGTGAAGCGATAGCCGGCGATGTTGACCTCGATGTCGTACATCAGCGCCTCCCGTCCAGAATTATGCTCTCCATCATAGAACGCGGAGGCGGCAACCGGGGACATCCGGCTCAGTGCGAATGAAAACACCCCTGACTATGCCTGCGGACATAGTCAGGGGTGTCGTGAAGAGAGTTAGGCGACCTCGATCACCATCGCGGCACCCATGCCGCCACCGGCGCACATCGACAGCACGCCGATACCGCCGCCGCGGCGACGCAGCTCGTAGATCGCCGAGGTGACCATTCGGGCGCCGGTCGCGGCGATCGGGTGGCCCAGGCTGATCCCGGAGCCGTACACGTTCACCTTGTCCTCGTCCAGGCCGAGCTGGCGGGTGCAGGCCACCGCCTGGGCCGCGAACGCCTCGTTGATCTCGAACAGTGCGACGTCGGAGATCTTCAGGCCGGCCAGGTCCAGCGCCTTCGGGATGGCGTAGATCGGACCGCTGCCGGTGCGCTTGGGCGGCAACCCGACCTGCGACCAGGACAGGATGTGGGCCAGGATGTTCTGCTGGGTGTCCGGTGCGGCCAGCGCGACGACGGCCGCGGCGTCGTTGGTGCCCGAGGAGTTACCCGCGGTCACCGAGAAGCCCTCGATCTCCGGATGCAGCACCTTGAGACCGGCCAGCGATTCCAGCGACGAATCCCGCCGCGGATGCTCGTCGACGGCGAAGGCGATGGTCGAGCCATCCTGCTGGGTGACCTCGATCGGCACGATCTCGTCGACGAACGAGCCGGCGTCGATGGCCTTGACGGCGCGCTGATGGCTGCGCAGCGCCCAGGCGTCCTGGTCCTCGCGGGTCAATCCGTACTCGACCGCGCAGTTGTGCGCGACGGTGATCGACATGTCGTAGGGCGGCGCGTCGGCAATGGTGACCGGGTTGGCCATCGGTGCCCAGCGTTCGAAGTCGCCGGCTTCCTTGCCGGTGGTGAACGCCTTGCGCTTGAGGAACTGCGGCATGTTCGACAGCGATTCCATGCCACCGGCCAGAATGTGCTGGCTCATGCCGGCAGCGATCTGGCCCGCGCCGAACGCGATGGCGGCCAGGCTGGAGGCGCACTGCCGGTTCACCGCGGCGCCCGGGACGGAGTCGAAGCCCAGGTCGACGGCGATGTAGCGAGCCGAGTCGCCACCACCCTGCAGGCTCTCGGCCAGAATCAGGTCATCGAAGTTGGCGGCGTCCAGCCCGGACCGCTCGACGGCGGCGGCCACGATCGGCTTGGCGATTTCGATCGGCTGGGTGTTGGCCAGCGTGCCCTTGCGCGCGGTGCCGATGGCGCTGCGGGCCGCCGCGATGATGGCGGCTTTGCTCTTGGTGGTCATGAAGTCTCCGAGTTCGGGTAGAGAAGGCGCCTCTGATTTACAGAGAACGATGTTACCGTAACGCCCTCGGGTACCGGAATGTGAGCTGTAGCCCACCCAGTCAGGGACCGTCGTGAACCATGAATTGTTGACCGCTCCACTCGGGAAATGCGTTCACAATTCATGGTTCACGACGAGCCGGACCTCAGAGCTCCGGGGTGTACCCGAACGGCAGCAACACGCTCTTGGACTCGCAGTAGCCTGCGATGCCCTCGGGCCCGCATTCGCGGCCGATTCCGGAGTTCTTGTACCCGCCGAACGGTGCGCCCGGGTCGAAGGCGTACATGTTCACGCCGTAGGTGCCGGTGCGGATCTGCGCGGCGATCTCGAGGGCCTTGGGGAAGTCGGTGGTGTACACCGAACCGGCCAGCCCGTACACCGAGTCGTTGGCGATCCGCACGGCGTCGGCCTCGTCCTCGAACGGGATCACCACCAGCACCGGTCCGAAGATCTCCTCCTGGGCGATGGTCATCGAGTTGTCGACGTCGGCGAACACCGTCGGCTGCACGAACCAGCCGCCGTCCAGTCCCTCCGGCCGGCCGCCGCCGGTGACCAGCCGCGCGCCCTCCTCGATGCCCTTGCGGATGTAACCCTCGACCCGCTCGCGCTGCTTCTCCGAGATCAGCGGGCCGACCATGGCCGCCGGATCGGTAGGCAGGCCCGGGGTCATCGCGGCGACGGCGGCACCGACCTTCTCCACCACCTCGTCGTAGCGGGAGCGCGGCGCCAGGATGCGGGTCTGCCCGACGCAGGCCTGCCCGCTGTTCATCAGACCGGAGAACACCAGCATGGGCAGCGTGGCATCCAGGTCGGCGTCCTCCAGGATGATGGCCGCGGACTTGCCGCCGAGTTCGAGGGTGCACGGCTTGAGCTTCTCGGCCGCGATCTTGCCGATCTCCTTGCCGACCGCCGAGGACCCGGTGAAGGTGAACTTGTCCAGTTCGGGGTTGTCGGTCAGGGCGCGGCCGGTCTCCGGTCCACCCGGCACCACGGACAGCACCCCCTCGGGCAGCCCGGCCTGGGCGAACATCTCGGCCATCAGGTTGGTGGTCAGCGGAGTCTCGGCGGCCGGCTTGAGCACGATGGTGCAGCCGGCCAGCAGCGCCGGGCCCAGCTTGTTGGCGGCCAGGAAGAACGGCACGTTCCAGGCCACCACGGCCCCGACCACACCGACCGGCTCCTTGAGCACCAGCGTCTGCCCATAGGCGCCGTCGCGGATGTCCTTCCAGGTGAACTTGTCGGCCGCCGAGGCGTAGAAGTTCAGCGTCGACATCGCCGCGCCGTACTGCATCATGTCGATGATCGACTGCGGCTGCCCGGTCTCCAGCGCCAGCAGCTGCTTGAACTCGTCTGCGCGCTCCTCGATCAGGGCGGTCGCTCTGGCCAGCACGGCCTCCCGCTCCTTGGGCGTCATCCGCGGCCACGGACCCTCGTCGAAGGCCTGGCGGGCGGCTGCGCAGGCCGCGTCGACGTCGGCCTTGGCGGCCAGCGGGACCTGCCCCACCTTCTCGCCGGTTGCCGGCGAGAACACCTCGATGACTTCGGAAGTGGACGGCGCGACCCACTGTCCGCCGATGAACAGGGTGTCGTACTCAGTCTTGGTGACAGGCGCAGTTTGTGTCATGCGGCACACCCTACCGAGTAGCTCCGGTCCACACGAGAACCTGTTTCAATCCGGGCTTGCCGCCGGGCTGAGCACGAGCACCAAGTTGCTCACCAGAAACTCCCGCAGCACCGGCACCGCGGTCAGCCACCACGCCCATCGCGGGTGGTAGCGCGGGAAAGCAGCGCGCAATGCCCCGGTGGCGCGGGCCCACTGAAGCCCGGCTGCCGCCGACACCGGAAAAAGTGACGAGCCGTAGTCATTCTTGGGTCTACGGCCGTGTTTGCGGGCGTACCGATCAGCGGCCCTGGCACCGCCCAGATAGTGCGACAAACCCATCTCGTGCCCACCGAACGGCCCCAGCCACACGGTGTAGGACAGGATCACCAGACCGCCGGGCCGGGTCACCCGCAGCATCTCGTTGCCCAGCCGCCACGGGTCGCGCACATGTTCGGCGACGTTGGAGGACAGGCAGATGTCGACGCTGGCGTCGGCGAACGGCAGGGCCATCCCGGAGCCGCGGACATAGCTGCCGGCGCTGCGGTCCAGGGTGGGTGCGGCGTGCATCTCGGCCGGGTCCGGTTCAACACCGACGTATCCGATGCCGTGCGCCGCGAACGCCCGGGCGAAGTAGCCCGGTCCGCCGCCGACGTCGAGCAGGGTGGTGCCGGCCAGCGGGGCGTCGCGTTCGGCGGCCCACAGATCGGCCACCAGGGCTGCGGTGTCCTCGGCCAGTCCGCCGTAGAACCGGGCCGGGTCGGTCTGTTCGAAGCGGAATTCGGAGAGCAACCGCACCGACCGGGCCAGGCCGGCCCGGCGGGCGAAGACATCGGTGGCGCTCACCGCAGCCACCCTACGGCGCCGCTGGGCGGCGGTGAGCGGACCGGCAGCGGATTTGCCGAGGCCGTTAGGCTGGTCCGGTTATGTCTGGTTCCCCGGTTCGCTCGGTACTGATGCTGTGCTGGCGCGATACCGGTCACCCGCAGGGCGGCGGCAGCGAAACCTACCTGCAGCGGATCGGCGCCCAGCTGGCCGCGGCCGGAGTCTCGGTGACGTTGCGCACCGCGCGTTACCCGGGTGCGCCGCGCCGCGGTGTGGTCGACGGCGTCCGGATCAGCCGCGCCGGCGGCAGCTACTCGGTCTACGTCTGGGCCGGGCTGGCGATGGTGCTGGCTCGGTTCGGGCTCGGCCCGCTGCGTGGAGTGCGGCCGGACGTGGTGATCGACACCCAGAACGGGGTGCCGTTCCTGGCCCGGTTGGCGTACGGCCGGCGCGCGGTGGTGTTGGTGCACCACTGTCACCGGGAACAGTGGCCGGTGGCGGGCCGTTGGACCGGCCGGTTCGGGTGGTTCGTTGAGTCCAAGCTCTCGCCGTGGCTGCACAAACGCAACCAGTACGTCACGGTGTCGCTGCCTTCATTACGCGACCTCGCCGAACTGGGTGTGCAACAGCAGCGAATTGCGGTGGTGCGCAACGGTTTGGACGACGCCCCGCAATCCACCCTGGCCGGTGCCCGCTCGGCGGTGCCGCGGGTGGCGGTGCTGTCGCGGCTGGTGCCGCACAAGCAGATCGAAGACGCGCTGGACGCCATCGCGGTGCTGCGGCCACGGATCCCGGGTCTGCATCTGGACGTGGTCGGCGGCGGCTGGTGGCACGACCGGTTGGTGGCGCATGCCGAAGCGCTCGGCATCTCCGACGCGGTCACCTTCCACGGCCACGTCGACGACATCACCAAACATCAGGTGATCCAGCGCTGCTGGGTGCACTTGCTGCCGTCGCGCAAGGAGGGCTGGGGCCTGGCCGTGCTGGAGGCCGCGCAGCACGCGGTGCCCACCGTGGGCTACCGGTCCTCGGGCGGATTGACCGACTCGGTGGTCGACGGTGTCACCGGGATCCTGGCCGACGATCCGCAGCAACTGACCGCGTGTCTGGAGCAACTGTTGGTCGACACCGTGCTGCGCGAAGAGCTCGGGCAGAAGGCCCAGACCCGCAGCGCGGAGTTCTCCTGGGCGCAGAGCGCCGCGGCGATGGGCACCGTGTTGGCCGCGGTGCAGGCCGGGCACCGGGTCAGCGGCGTCGTCTGAACCGGGCGATCTGCCCGCTCACCAATCCGGCGGCCCCGACCGTCAACACCGCCAACCACGCCGCGTGCCCGAGCAGGGCCGCGGTTCGGGCGCTGCGCGTGCTCGGCGCCGGGTCCGCAACCCGGTACAACGTCATCTCGGAATCCGAAAACTCGATCGGTAACGACTCCAAAGTCCTTGCCGCCGAACCGGTCTCACCCGCCGACGCATGTTGCACCACGACCCAGCCGACGCCGGCGTCGGCCAGCCGCGCGGGGTCGGCACCGTCAAGTAGCAACTGCTGCACGGCGCGGGCGTGCCGACCTTCCCCGGTCACGGTGTGCCCGGAGATGTTCAGGTCACCGGTGGCCAGCACGTCGGCGCGCACCCAGCGGGGCAGCGGGTCGAGCACCGGCGCCGGTCCGGCCCAGGCGAACCTGCGCATGGCGTCGGCGGGCAGCACCGCCACCGGAGCCGGGTCGGCGTTGATCCGGTTCGCCACCGCCGTCCAACTCGCCGGATAGGTCACCGACCGGACCTGCCCCCAGGCGCCCCAAGCCAGATCCGGCAGTACCACCAGGAGCGCCAGGCAGCACGCCGCGCCCGCCGCGCCGACCGACAGTCCGCGGCGCGCCAACACCGCGGGCGCAGCTGCTGCCGCGACCACGTAACCGGGCATCGCCAGCGCCACCCACTTCTGCCCGTCGCGCAGGATGCCCAGACCGGGTGCGGCCTCGGCCAGCGTGCGCACCAACGCCAGACCGGGGCCGGTGGCCAGCGCCGCGGTCGTCAGCACGGTCAGCACCGCCAACACCAGCAGCGGGCGGGCCGAAACCTGGCGCACCGCGGCCACCGCACCGATCACCACGACACCCACCAGCACCGCCGTCGCCAGCACCGCGAAGAGCGTGGCCCGCGAAGCGGGTACCGCATCGGCGTTCCAGATCCCGCCGAGCCCGGCCAAACTGCCCAGGGTGCCCAAACCGGGTTCGGCGCGGGCCGCGAACTCCTCGACACCCACACCCGCTGCCCGATAGGCCGACAGCGCGTCGGTCAGCATCGCCGCGATCAACCAGGGCAGCGCGGCCAGCACCGCCAATGCCGTCGTCGCGGCAACACACCACCACCGGGGACGGCCCGCGCCCGGGGCGGCCGCCGCGACCAGCGCCACGATCGCGGCCAACACCAGACCGGTCGGGGTCAGGCCGGCCAGCGCCAGCCAGAACGCCAAGGCGAACCAGTCCAGCCGGCTCGGCTCGGTGCGCAACCGCAGCACGGCCAGCGCCACCCAACCCAGCGCGCCGTAGCCGACCAGCAGACTCCAATGGCCCTGCAGCAACCGCTCGGCGACATACGGATTCCAGATCGCAACCGTGGCCGCGACGAACTGCCCGGCAACGCCGGCATCCGGCAGCACCTGCGCGGCCAGCCGTGCTGCACCCCAGCCGGCGGCCCACAGCCCCGCGGTCAGCAGGACCTTGACCAGCACGCCGCCGTCCAGCAGAGGTGAACCCAGCGCGATGAAGAAATCCTGCGGCAGCGCCCGCGGCGCACTTTCGCCCAGCCCCAGGGCCGCGTCGCTCAGATAGGAGCGCGGTGTGGACACCGCATCACGCAACAGCAGATACCCGGGCTGCCACAGCGGCGCGAGGATGGCGACGGTCAGCGCCAGTGCATAGCCCGGTACCGCCCAGGCGGGCAGCCGGGACATCGACGAGGGCTACTTCCGGTCCGGCGGATCGGCGTCCGGGTGCAGATCGGGACGCTGCGCGGGCAGTTTCTCGGTCTCGGCTTCGGCGGCCGGCATCGGGCCGGTGTCGGTCTCCTTGCGGGCGCTGAAGCTGCTCAGGAACCCGCCCCCGGAATCCAGACCCGGATCGATCAATGCGGCCTCGGCGCGCAACGAGAACGAGCCCAGCAGCGCGCCGGCGATCAAGCTGACCAGACCGGCCGCGGTGAACGTGATGGGCAGGATCCGTGACCACAGCGCGACCCGGTCCCGCTCGTCGCGCGCGGCGGCCACCTGATCCTCGATGGACTCCTGCGTCGAGGACACCTGATAGTCGGCCAATGCGCGATCAGGCACCAGCGGGTCGCCACCCTCACGGACGTAGAAGTGGTTGGCGTGCTCCTCGGACTTGACGATGGTGCCGGTCACCGGATCCACCCAGAAGGTGCGCTGCGCGGCGTAGAACCGGTCCATCGTGATCGGCTCGTCGGGTTCGCCGGGCAGACCCCACACCGACGCCGGGGCGGTGACCTTGGCGTCGACGTCGTCGTCATAGAGCGAGACGTACTGGATCGGCTCGACCAGCTTGCCGTCGGCGTCGTAGCCGACGTTCTGGCTGAACTTGTAGGTGGTCAGGCCGTTGACGTCGTCTTCGCCCTCGTAGTTCGCGTCGAACGCCTTCTGCGCCACTGAGTCGAACACCTGATAGGTCTTCTTCTCGGTGCCGAACGGGAAGCGGTAGGTCAGGCCGGTCGGTTCCAGGCTCTTGAACTCGCCGGACACCGGGCTCTGCAGTGCGCCGGCGGCGCCGTCGGTGACGGCCTCTGCGGTGTTGCGGTCGATCGTGACGCGGCTGACCCCGGCCAGCAGCAGACCGGCGTCGCCCTGCTTGTCGCCGCGGCGCACCGACATACCGCTCTGCAGCGTCACCACGCGGGCGTTGGCCGGCGCTTCGGCGGTGATCTGGCGTTGCGAGACCAGCGGGACGTCCTCGTCGATGACGATCGGCCGCGGCCCTTCCCCGGGTTCCGGCGCGGCGGTCAGCGAATCCGGATCCAAGGCGGTACCGGTGCCGCTGCTGATCAACGTGGTGTCCAGGTCCAGCGGGATCTTCTGGATCCGGCTGGAGGTGTAGGTGGACAGCAACAGCGCAGCGATCAGCAGGCCGGCGCCCAGCCCCAGCAGGCCACACGCAGCAATACGCAACATGACTGCTCGGTTCAAGGCGTGTGTACCTTCCTTCCGGTCCGGGCAGGAAACCCGTCTGACCCTAACAGCAGAACTTAAGCAGACCTCTGCTCTGGTGGCCGTTGCACCGGGTACCCGATTTTGCGCCGCGAACTGCAGGCACACTGGATCCGATGAGCGACGAGCAGATCCCGGCGAAGGTCGGCGGCACCCGCGGCTTCCTGCCGGCCGTCGAGGGACTGCGGGCGTGCGCTGCGATGGGCGTCGTGGTGACCCACGTGGCGTTCCAGACCGGGCAGGGCAGCGGCCTGACCGGGCGGGTCTGGGCGCGGTTCGACCTGGCCGTTGCGGTGTTCTTCGCGCTGTCCGGGTTCCTGCTGTGGCGCGGTCACGCCGCGGCGGCGCGGGGTCTGCGGCAGAAGCCGTCCACCGGCCACTACCTGCGCTCCCGGATTGTGCGGATCATGCCGGGATATCTGGTTGCGGTCGTGGTGATCTTGCTGTTGCTGCCCGACGCGGCCGGGGCCAGTGCGACGGTGTGGTGGGCCAATCTGACGTTGACCCAGATCTATGTGCCGCTGACGTTGACCGCCGGGCTCACCCAGATGTGGAGCCTGTCGGTGGAGATGACGTTCTATCTGGTGTTGCCGCTGCTGGCGCTCAGCGCCTACTGGTTGCCGGTGCGGGCCCGGGTGCCGGTGATCGTGGCGGTGGCGGCGGGCAGCCTGGCTTGGGGTCTGCTGCCGATCCAGACCGCCGAGGGCGTGAACTTCATGAACTGGCCGCCGGCGTACGCGTCCTGGTTCGCGGCCGGCATGCTGCTGGCCGAGTGGACCGTCAGCCCGGTCGGCTGGGTGCACCGGTTGGCCCGCCGCCGGGTTCTGGTGGCGGTGATCGGGTTGATCGCGTTCGCGATCTCGGCTTCACCGCTGGCCGGGCCGGAAGGATTGACGCCGGCGACGCTGAGCCAGTTCGTGGTCCGCACCGCGATGGGCGCGATCGTGGCCGGCGCGCTGCTGGCGCCGCTGGTGCTGGACCACCCCGACACCGAACACAAGATCCTGGGCAGCCCGGTGATGGTGACGTTGGGCCGCTGGTCCTACGGACTGTTCATCTGGCATCTGGCGGCGCTGGCCATGGCGTTCCCGGTGGTGGGCCGGTTCGTGTTCGACGGCGCCATGCCGGTGATCTTGGTGTTGACCCTGGTGTTCGGGTTCGCGATGGCCGCGGTCAGCTACGGCCTGATCGAGAACCCGTGCCGGCAGGCGCTTCGGCGCTGGGAGTATCGCGCTGCCAAACCCGTTCCGCCGCTGGACAGTTCGGTGACCGACACCCCGGAGCCGTCGGTGGCGCGCTGAGCGGTCAGTAGCCGCCCTGCACGCCGAAGATCTTGGCCGGGTTGTCCACCAGCATGGTGTGGATCTGCTCGTCGGTGACGCCGCGCTGCCGCAGCGCGGGCAGCACGTCGTTGTGGATGTGCAGGTAGTGCCAGTTCGGCATCACCACCGGCACGTCCTTTTCCGGCAGCCAGTCGATGAAGCAGGACGCGTCGTGCGAGAGCACCAACTTGTCGGCGTGCCCGCGTTCGCACAACCGGGCCACGGTGTCGACCCGCTCCGGGGTGCCCAGGAACACATCGGCGCCGAACCGGTCCATCCCGAGGTAGGAGCCGTTGCCGATCAACTCCTCGAGATAGTCCAGATCGGTGCTGTCACCGCAGTGCCCGATCACCACCCGGGACAGGTCCACACCTTCCTCGTTGAAGATCCGCTGCTGGTCCAGACCGCGCCGGGTGGCGGCGTGGGTGTGCGTGGAGATCGGCGCCCCGGTTTCGCGGTGCGCTTGGGCGACGGCGCGCAGCACCCGCTCGACGCCCGGGGTGAGGCCGGGCTCGTCAGTCGCGCACTTGAGGATCGCGGCCTTGATCCCGGTGTCGGCGATGCCTTCGGTGAGGTCGCGGACGAACAACTCGAGCATCGGTTCGGGTCCGGACAGCACCGTGCCCGGCCCCTGGAAGTGGTAGTACATCGGGACGTCGTTGTAGGTGTAGAGCCCGGTGGCCACCACGATGTTGAGGTCGGTGGCCGCGGCGATCCGCGCGATCCGCGGAATGTAGCGACCCAGGCCCAGCACGGTGAGGTCGACGATGGTGCCGACCCCGCGGGATTTCAGCTCGTTGAGTCGGATGATGGCGTCGGCCTGCCGTTTGGCTTCATCGCCCCATACGTGCGGGTCGTTGTCCAGCATCTCCGGGGACAACACGAATACGTGCTCGTGCATCAACGTCACGCCGAGGTCGGCGGTGTCGATCGGGCCGCGGACAGTGTTCACCTGAGCCATGCCCGGATGTTAGGTCGGGCTGGGCTCCCCGGTGTCGGTTTCGGCGTCTGGTTCCGCGTCGCCGCGCTTCGGCAGCGGACAGACCGCGGCCACCAGCAGCGCCACGCTGACCAGCGCGGCCAACTGCAGCCAGCCGGAATGCCCGTGATAGCCGTCCACCGAACGCCACGGGTGCCGGGCCAGCGCGGCCCCGGCCAGGATCAAACCGCCCGCGACACCACCGAGCGTGACGGCCTTGCCGGCCCGCGGCGAGTCGGCCAGCCGCCACAGCAGCGCGACGGCCGCCGCGAACACCGCGGCGCCGACCAGTCCGCCAAGCAACCCGCCGGCCGCGACCGCGGCCCCGATCGCCGGCAGCGGGCCCGGCTGCCACGGCCGGCTGGCCGGGTCTGCCGGGTCGCGGCGCGGGCGGATCAGCACCAGTAGAACCAGTACCGGGAGCAGCATCAGACCGCCGGCCAGCCCGGCGCGGTAGAGCGCATTGGCGGCAAAGCTCAGCGTCACCGGTCCGGAGGTGCCGGCCGGCACCACCCAGCCCTGCTGCCAACCGTTGACGGTGATCGGGGTCAACGGCAGCCCGGCGTCGGTCTTGGCGGTCCAGCCCGGGTTGATGCTTTCCGGCACTACCAGCACCCGGTCGACGTCGGCGCGCGGCACCTGCACCTCGCGGTGGTCGGCACCCCACGCCGACGTCGCCGCGACCGTGCGGGGCGCCGGCGGCGGCGCCGGGGACGTGGACAACTGGATGCCGTCGACGATGAACGCCGCGCCCGGGCTGACCAACAGCTCCTGCTGGCCGGCCGGCAGCGTGATCGGCTCGCTCTGGCAGGGCTGCACTTCGATCGGGTCCCCGTCGAGCAGCTCGGCCACCGTGGTCTGCACCGCGGTGTGCACAAAGCGACCCGCGATCGCGATCACCGGGCCGGCCTCACAGCCGACCCGGACGGTGCGGCGCCGATTCTGTTCGGCGTCGGCCGCACCGATCGGGGTGCCGTCGGCGCGCAGCGCCACCAGCTCGGCCAGGCCGGGTGGCTTGACCTGATCGAAGCCCAGTGCGGTGCGGTCGATCACGTCCTGCCACTGCAGCACGCTGACCTCGATGGTGTCGGTGCGCGTCGGCAGCAGCCGCACGGTGGTCGGGTTGTCGGTGTCGACCGCGTGCACCTGCGGTCCGCGGCCCAGGTCGACGGCGATCAGGGTGGGGTGCGAGGGCAGCGTGGTGCGGCTGGGCGTGATCTGCAGCGCGGCGACCTCGGTCGGCTGCGGCAGCTTCAGCGTCAACGAGGGTGCGCTGCGGTGCTGCACCACGCCCTGGGGCGCGGTCCACGAGGTCCTGGGGTCGCCGTCGGTGGCCGCATACGCGGTGCCCAGCACGTCGAACGAATCCGAGTCACCCTCGGCGCGGGTGCTGTCCGGCTGGCGGATCAGAGCGGTCAGCGCCGGGCCCTGCCGGGGCCGCACCCACAGCCGCGGGGTCACGGTGACCGGGTCCGGCACCGTCAACATCCGACTCAGGTTGACCAGTTCTTCGGGTGCCAACGACAGCGGGGCCGCGCAGTGCACCGCGTCGCGCCCGGCCACACAGCCGGCCCGGCCGAGCAGTTCGGCGCCCAGATCCCAGCCCGACACCGTCGACCCGACCGGCGGGCCGGGCACTTCCAAGGTGTGGCGCAGGTCGATCGGGTGCGCGAAACCCGATGCGTCGTACTGCGAGATCGCCAGGTCGGTGATGCCGAACTGCACGCCGCCGGAACCATCGGCGGTGCCGGCCGCGGTCAGCTTCACCCACGGCGTCTCACCCGGCGGCAGCGCCACCGTGACCGGTGTGCCGGGTTCCTCGACCCGCAGCGTGGTGGTGCCGGTTTCGGTGGCCACCTCGATCCGGTTGACCTGCGCGCCGATCGTCGAGCGGGCCGGCGTGACGGTGAGCCGGGCGTTGGTCACCGGATGGTCGAAGTCGATGCGCAGCCACTGCCCGACGGCGGCCTGCAGCGCATTGGACACCCAGCCGGTGGCCGAGTCGCCGTCGATCACCGCGGTCGGGCCGGTGGCCGGCGCGACGTGCGGCAGCGCGGTGGAGTCCGCGGCCGAACTCGACGTCGACACCCGGCCGCCGGTCCAGGCGCCGTAGACCAGGTCGGCACCGGGCGCCGGATAGTCCGGGACCCGGTTGAAGGTGCGGCGGTCGTCGTCGGGGGTGCGTGCGGCCGAGGAGTGGTCGTCGACGCGGCCGTAGTCGGTCTCGCGCGCCACCGGGGTGTCGGTGACCGTGACGGTCGGGCTCCACAGACCGGCCGCCGACGCGTCCTGGGTCAGCAGCGCCGGGCCCAGCGGCGGTGCGTCGCTGAGCCGGCGTCGTTCATCGAGGCGCAACAGCACCTCGGGGCCGCCGTCGATCCGGGGCAGCGCGGCGATGTCGGCCAGATAGGGCGCCCCCGGGTTCTCGACACCGGTGTGGCTGGGTTGCACCCGGTAGATCTCGATCGCCGGATAGGGCGGGCGCAGGCCGCTGTCGGCGACGAAGCCCGCCAGGGTGCCCGGCCCGATCGGCTCGCCGAACTCGGCCACCTTGGTCAGTCCCGGTGAGCCGTCGAGCGTGCGGTGCGCCAGGATCGGCCGGGCCGAACGCGAGGTTTCCGGGTCCAGGTCGTTGCGCAACACCACGTGCGAGATGCCCTGCCGGGCCAGGGTGTCGGCCAACCCGGCCGACGGTCGGCCGGCGGCCATCAGACGCTGCACCGAGTCCAGCGCCCGGATGGTCTGCGGCGGGTTCAGCGGGATCGAGTCGCGCACGCCCCACGGCCCGGCCTCGAGCACCTGCAGCGGTTCGTCGTGACTGTTACCCCAGGTTTGGTTGGCGAACGGTGCGCCGGGCGCCACCAGCACCCGGCCCGGCGCGGGTTGCCCGACGTTGTTGGTGGCCAGCCAGGTCGCGGCCTGCTGCCAGTGGTCCGGGATGGCGGTGAAGCCGCCCGGCGGGGTGAGCCGGCCGGTCCAGGCCAGTGAGGTGGCCACCGCCAGTGCGGCCAGCACCACGATCCCGACGGCGACGCGCTTGTCGTCTTCGGGGTGCGCATAGGCGCGGCGCAGCACGGCGCGCGGTGCGCTGCCGGGCAACGGGATGCGGCCCAGCAGATGCGCCAGGCCCAGCACGATGGGGATCCGGACCAGGGGCTCGAGCTTGTGCACGTTGCGCAGCGGTGCGCCGGCCGCGTCGAGGAACAGCTGCACCTGGCCGGCGATCGGTGAGCCGAGCCCGCCGGCGTTGCCGAGGCCGAGCAGCACCAGCCCGATCAGCAAGATGATCACCAGCCGGCCCCGGGCCGGCATGGTGCGCAACGCCAAACCGGCCAGCCCGGCGGCGGCCACCAGCGTGGTGGCCAGGATCGCGACCGGACTTTCCACCAGCGCGGCGCCCGCGGTTGCGTTCGGTGCCACGAACGGGGTCCAGCTGTCGGTGCCGCGCAGCACCTCGATCAGCGACGTCCACTGCGTCGTCACCCCGGAGGATTCGATGTAATCCAGGAATGGCGGGCTGACCCGGCCGAGCAGGAACAGCGGGATCACCCACCAGGTCACCGCCAGCGCCGCCGCCAGCAGCCACCAGCCGGTGAAGCGCCACCAGCGCCGATTCGGTCGGTGACAGGCCCACCAGATCAGCGCCGGCAGGCACCCGGTCAAGGTGGCGACCGCGTTCACCGCGCCCATCAGCGCCACCGCCAGCCCGGACTGCGCCGCCAGCACCCGCACCGATCCCCGACCGCGCAGCGCCCGGATCACCGGCAGCAGCACCCACGGCGCCAGCATCATCGGCAGCGTCTCCGACGAGATCGAGCCCAGCGTGGTCAGCACCCTCGGCGACAGCGCGAACGCGACACCGGCCAGCACCCGGGAACTGGTGGTGCCGATGCCCAGCGCCTCGGCCACCCGCAGCAGCCCCCAGAACCCGGCGGCCAACAGCAACGCCCACCACAGCCGTTGGGTCACCCAGCCGGGCACCCCGAGCAGGTCACCGACCAGATAGAACGCGCCGTGCGGGAACAGGTAGCCGTAGGCCTGGTTCTGGGTCTGCCCGAACGGCATGTCGCTGTTCCACAGGTTGGCCGCGCGGGCCAGGAAGTGCAGCGGGTTGGCGGTCAGGTCCAGCTTGGTGTCCGGCGAGATCCGGCCGGGGGATTGCGCGAAGGTCAGCAGCAGCGAAATCGTGCCGACCAGCCAAAGCCAGCGCCGCGACAGCGCCGGCGCCGCTACCTCGCCGGTGGACGCGACCGCTCGGGTCGCGAGTCCTGACGCGCTCAGCTCAGGTACGGGTGCCGTACTCGACCCGGTTGAGCACCGAGGAGCCCGGGTCGCCGGCCGTGAACGGCGGCTTGGTGTCCTGCTTGACGTACTCGGACACCCCGAAGACCGCGGCTGCGCCCAGCAGCATGCCGATCACGATGCTGGCGCCGGCGGTTACCGCGAACCGGTCCATGTGGGGGCTCCTCGTGGATGTGCAGACGTCTTGGAGGTCGTCCGCCAAACTAGCACGATCGGCGTCAGGCCCCCGGGGGCACGATCAGCACCGGTCGCCGGCCGTGCCGCAACACATGGTCGGCGATGCTGGACTGCAGCAGCGAGCGCAACCCGGTGGTGCCGCGGGTGCCGGTGACGATCAAGTCCGCCCCGACCCGGTCGGCGGCTTCGATGATGGTGCGCCAGACCGTGCCGTGCACCGCGATGCACATCGGCTCGGCGGGGAGTCCGGCAGCCCGCGCCAACCGGATGCCCTCGGCGTTGGTGCGTTGCGCGTCGGCGTAGGCGATGTCCTCGTTCTCGAGGATGTCCGGATCCAGCGGGTCAGGCGGCCCGTCGAGGTCGACGCTGACCGGGTCGGGACCTTGGCGGATCGGCGACCACACGGTGACCACCAGGGCGCGGTCAGCGGTCAGGAAGCGCCCGGCATAGTTCACCGCGCGCCGTGCGTGCGGGGACCCGTCGTAGGCGATCAGCGTGATCGGCATGTGGCCATTTTCTCCTACCTCTCGGCGTGGATTTGCACGCCTCCCGGAAATCGTTGCGGCGTGCTGCCTTTCGACAAGGACGACGCACCGGGTGTAGGTGATCGGTGACAGCCGCGGATGGCCGTGACAGCATGAGGCATGCCTTCCTCCTCGGTGCTGGCCCGAAAATTGCTGTCGATCGCTGTGCTGCCCGCGCTCGCGCTGGCCTGTTCGCCGGTCCCCGAAGCCCCTCAAGCCGCTCCCGAAACCCAGCCGGCGGCCACACCGACGGTCGCCTCACCGGCCTCCACGCCGGTGGCCAACACCGTCGTTCCGCCGCCCACGGCGCCGGCCGGCTGCGATGTTTCGCTGCTGTCCACCCGGCAGAAGCTGGCTCAGTTGCTCACCGTCGGGGTGCGCGACGCCGCCGATGCCCGCTCGGTGGTGAACAACTCGCAGGTCGGCGGCATCTTCATCGGCAGCTGGACCGACCTGTCGATGCTGGACGGGCCGCTGCAGGAAATCGCCGCGGCGGCCGGGCCGCTGCCGCTGGCGGTCACCGTCGATGAAGAAGGCGGCCGGGTGCAGCGGCTGTCCTCGCGGATCGGTCCCCAGCCGTCACCGCGCGAGTTGGCCCAGACCGAGACACCCGAGCAGGTCTACCAAATCGCGTTGCAGCGCGGTCAAGCCATGCGCGGGCTGGGCATCACGGTGGACTTCGCCCCGGTCGTCGACCTCACCGACGCCGACGCGGATGGTGTGATCGGGGACCGCTCGTTCGGCTCCGATCCGCAGACCGTGATCGAGTACGCCGGCGCCTACGCCCGCGGGCTGCGGGACGCCGGGCTGCTGCCGGTGCTCAAGCACTACCCCGGACACGGCCGCGCCTCGGGGGATTCGCACACCGGTGCGGTGACCACTCCGCCGCTGGCAGAGTTGCAGGCCGCCGATCTGGTGCCCTACGGGCCGCTGACTTCGCAGGGTGCGGTGGCCGTCATGGTCGGGCACATGGAGGTGCCGGACCTGACCGGAAGTGATCCGGCCTCGCTGAGCCCGGCGGCCTACAACGAACTGCGCGGCACGCCGTTCGGTGGGCTGGTCTACACCGACGACCTGTCCTCGATGGGCGCGATCAGCCAGCGCTACGGCGTGGCCGAGGCGGTGCTCAAGGCGTTGCAGGCCGGGGCCGACGTGGCGTTGTGGGTGAGCACCGACGAGGTGCCGGCCGTGCTGGACCGGCTCGAGCAGGCCGTGGAGTCCGGTGAGTTGCCGATCGCCCGGGTCGACGAATCGGTTCGGCGGGTGGCCTCAGCCAAGGGTTGCTGACTGCGTCGAGCCCGCCGGCGGGTGCAGCTCCGCGCGCCATGCCTGCGCGCGGGCCGATCGCCATTGCCTACTCTTGAGTCAGCTTCGCCGACGGCACAGAGTAGAAGGGGCAGCGCATGGCAGGTGGTACCAAGCGGCTGCCGCGTGCCGTGCGCGAACAACAGATGCTCGACGCGGCCGTCGAGGTGTTCTCGGTCAACGGATATCACGAGACCTCGATGGACGCGATCGCCGCCAAAGCCGAGATCTCCAAACCGATGCTGTACCTGTACTACGGCTCCAAGGAGGAGTTGTTCGGCGCCTGCCTGAACCGTGAACTGGGCCGGTTCATCGAAGCGGTGCGCGCCGACATCGACTTCAACCTGCCGCCGCGGGAGATGTTGCGCAACACCATCACTGCGTTCCTGAACTACATCGACACCAATCGGGCGTCCTGGATCGTGCTGTACACCCAGGCCACCAGTTCGCAGGCGTTCGCCCACACCGTGCGCGACGGCCGTGAGCGGATCATCGACCTGGTGTCCCGACTGCTGCGGGAAGGCACCCGAAACCCGGGCCCGGACAGCGACTTTCCGATGATGGCCACCGCACTGGTCGGTGCCGGCGAGGCGGTCGCCACCCGGGTCAGCGCCGGTGACGTCGACGTCGACGACGCCGCCGAGTTGTTGATCAACCTGTTCTGGCGCGGCCTGAAGGGCAAGCCCAGCGACCGCGAAGAAACTGCAGGCGCGGCGTCGAACTAGACTGGGCGGACTTCGGCGGTCAGGTGCGGATAGCCCTTGCTCAGATTCCGCAGCGACAGATCCCAGCCGTCGCCCACCCGGTCCACGTACAACCCGACGCTGGCCGGCAGCAGAACCGGCTTGCCGAACTTCACCGAGTAGCCGACCTGATCCGGTAGCTGGCCTTCGATGTTCGCCAATACTGCTGCTGCGCTGAACATTCCGTGCGCGATCGCGGTGGGGAATCCGAACAGCTTGGCACCCAGAGAGCTGGTGTGGATCGGGTTGTGGTCGCCTCCGACCGAGGCGTAGCGGCGGATCTGGCCGGGTGTGATCCGCAGGATGGTGTTCGGCGGCGGCAGCTTGGGCTGCTTGACCGGCGGCGGTTTGGGCTCGTCGGACAGGCTGGTGCGCTGCTGATGCAAGAACGTGGTGACCTGATGCCAGGCTTGATCGTTGCCGACCGTCAGGTCGGTGACCACGTCCACCAGCAGGCCCTTGCGGTGCTCGCGCAGGTTCTGTGCGCGGGTCTTGATCCCGACGACGTCGGTCACCGCGATCGGCCGGTGCTGGGTGATGTGGTTTTCCACGTGCACCGCGCCGATCGCCGAGAACGGGAAGTCGAACCCGGTGATCAACTCCATCACGGTCGGGAAGGTCAACGCGAACGGGTAGGTGAGCGGGACCTTGTCGCCGAAGCGCAGCCCGGTCACCGCGGCGTAGGCCGCGACGTTGGCCCGGTCGATGGCCAGCTCGTCGACGCTCAGTGTGCGATCCGGCAGGTGGTCCCCGCGGGAGATCACCGGCAGCGCACCCACGGCCGCCTTGAGCATGTTCAGTGCCGAATTCGCCACGTCAGGCTCCCAGCATGGCTTGACCGCACACCCGGATGGTGTTGCCGGTGACCGCATTCGACGCCGGGCTGGCGAAGTAGGCGATGGTCTCGGCCACGTCGACCGGCTCGCCGCCCTGGAACAGCGAGTTGAGCCGGCGGCCCACCTCGCGGGTCGCGAACGGAATGGCTTCGGTCATCTTGGTTTCGATGAACCCCGGCGCGACTGCGTTGATGGTGATGTCCTTGGTCGCCAGTTCGGGTGCCAGCGCGTCGGTCAAACCGATCATGCCGGCCTTGGTGGCGGCGTAGTTGGTCTGCCCGCGGTTGCCCGCAATCCCGGCCATCGATGACAACCCGATGATCCGGCCCCCCGCGCCGATCGTGCCGTTGGCCACCAGGCCTTCGGCAAGGCGTTGCGGGGCAAGCAGATTCACCGCGATCACCGCGTTCCAGCGGGCATCGTCCATGTTGGCCAGCAGCTTGTCGCGGGTGATCCCGGCGTTGTTGACCAGCACGTCGGCCCTGCCGGCATGGTGCTCGGTCAGGTGCGCGGTGATCTGCGCGACGGCGTCGTCGGCGGTGACGTCCAGCGGCAGTGCGGTGCCGCCCACCTTGGTGGCGGTCTCGGCCAGCGCGTCGGCGGCCTGCGGCACATCCACGCACACCACGGTGGCGCCGTCGCGGGCGAACACCTCGGCGATGGTGGCGCCGATCCCGCGCGCAGCGCCGGTCACGATCGCCACCTTGCCGTCCAGCGGCTTGTCCCAGTCGGTCGGCGCGGTGGAGTCCTCGGCGCCGACATAGAACACCTGGCCGTCGACGTAGGCCGACTTGCCCGACAGCAGGAAGCGCAGGGTGGATTCGACGCCGGTGGCGCCGGGCTTGGCGTCGGGGGACAGGTAGACCAGTGACACCGTGGCGCCGCGCTGCATCTCCTTGGCCAGCGAGCGGGTGAACCCCTCCAGGGCGCGCTGGGCGATCCGCTCGTCGGTGTTACCGGTGGCGTCCGGGGTGGTGCCGACCACCACGATCCGTCCGGACGGACCCAGATTGCGCAGCAGCGGGGTGAAGAAGTCGTGCAGCGTCTTCAGACCTGCCGGTTCGGTGATGCCGGTGGCGTCGAACAGCAGTCCGCCGAAGCGGTCGGCCCAGCGGCCGCCGAGGTTGTCCCCGACCAGGTCGTAATCCTCGGCCAGCGCGGTGCGCATGGGTTCGGCAACCCGCCCGTCCCCGCCGATCAGCAGCGGGCCGGCCAGCGCGGGTTCGCCCGCGGCGTAGCGGCGCAGCGGCTCGGGTTGTGGGATGCCGAGTTGTTTGGCCAGAAACGATCCCGGCGCCGAGCCGAGGACCGTCGAGTACAGATCGGACGGGAGCTTGGGAGCCACGGTGCTACCTCTCATCTCGGGGGGCGTCTCGACTAACTTACTCTGGAGTAAGAACAGTGCGTATTATGGCCCTAGAGTCGAGCAACCTCAAACCCCAACCATACGGAGATTCCCGTGCCTACCAGCAACCCGAAGCAGCGCCGCCCGGTGGCGGTGCTGGGCGGCAACCGCATCCCGTTCGCCCGCTCCGACGGCGCCTACGCCGAGGCGTCCAACCAGGACATGTTCACCGCGGCCCTGGACGGGCTGGCCGATCGGTTCGGCTTGGCCGGCCGGCGTCTCGACATGGTGATCGGCGGCGCGGTGCTCAAGCACAGCCGGGACTTCAATCTGATGCGAGAATGCGTGCTGGGCAGCGCACTGTCGCCGGACACGCCGGCCTTCGATCTGCAGCAGGCCTGCGGCACCGGGTTGCAGTCCGCGATCGCTGCAGCCGACGGCATCGCCGCCGGCCGCTACCAGGTCGCGGCGGCCGGCGGGGTGGACACCACCTCGGACGCGCCGATCGCCTTCGGCGATGACCTGCGCCGCGTGCTGCTGAGCCTGCGGCGGTCCAAGTCCAACCTGGACCGGCTCAAACTGGTCGGCAAGTTGCCGGCCTCGATCGGTGTGCAGATCCCGACCAACGGCGAACCTCGCACCGGGTTGTCGATGGGTGAGCACGCTGCCATCACCACCAAGCAGATGGGCATCAAGCGCACCGACCAGGACGCGCTGGCCGCCGCCAGCCACCAGAACATGGCCGCGGCCTACGACCGCGGCTTCTTCGACGACCTGGTCACTCCCTTCCTCGGTCTCTACCGCGACGACAACCTGCGTGCCGACTCCTCGGTGGAAAAGCTGGCCAAGCTGCGACCGGTGTTCGGTGTGAAGAACGGCGACGCCACCATGACCGCGGGCAACTCCACGCCGCTGACCGACGGCGCCTCGGTGGCGCTGCTGGCCAGCGAGGAGTGGGCCGCCGAGCACGATCTACCGGTGCTGGCCTACTTCGTGGATTCCGAGACCGCGGCTGTCGACTACGTCAGCGGCGCCGACGGCCTGTTGATGGCACCCACCTACGCGGTGCCGCGACTACTGGCCCGCAACGGACTTACGTTGGCGGACTTCGACTTCTACGAGATCCACGAGGCGTTCGCCTCGGTGGTGCTGGCCACGCTGGCCGCCTGGGAGTCCGAGGAGTACTGCACCCAGCGGCTGGGCCTGGACGCCGCGTTGGGCAGCATCGACCGGTCCAAGCTCAACGTGAACGGTTCGTCGCTGGCCGCCGGACACCCGTTCGCTGCCACCGGCGGCCGGATCCTGGCGCAGCTGGCCAAGCAGCTGCACGAGAAGAAGGCCGAAACCGGCAAGCCGGTGCGCGGCCTGATCTCGATCTGCGCTGCCGGTGGGCAGGGCGTGACGGCGATCCTGGAGGCCTGACCCGCGGGCCGCGAAGAAATCTCCGCCCGCAGGTTTGTAACGCACTGCTTCGGGTAGTCGATGTACCGGATAGTCCCGCGTTGCCGTCTGACCCCCCGACCCGACGGCAACGCGGGACGTCCTCGAGTCGCAGGTTCAGCGGTTGCGCAGGACAGCCGCTGAACCCCCTGGGTTCCAGTGGCCGAAGGTTCGACGGGTCGCCGCTGGAGACGAGGGGTTCCAGCGGCGTCCCACTGTTTTTGCTGCCCGAAAGGCTTCCAGAAACCTCGTCCTGGACCCTGGTGCACCTGCTTTTTGCGGCGTAGCATCGTCTGCACGACGGGTTCGGGAGAGACAGATCCGAAGTGCCGGCAAAGAGGTGAAAGCCGGACGCGCGAGACTAATGAGAGCGCACTCAATTGTCCTCCCGAACCCGCCCTTATTTTTTTCCAGCCAGCACCGGATCGCCAATGAGAAGACCCCCGCACGCTCAGGCGTGCGGGGGTCTTCTCTATGGAGACGTAACGTCGGTCAGAACGCGGCTTCGTCGAGGACCATGACGTCGTTGTCGAGGTTCTCCACGATGCTGCGGGTGGAGGTCAGCAGCGGCAGGAAGTTCTTGGTGAAGAACGACGCGGCCGCAACCTTGCCCTCGTAGAACGACTTGTCCGCGCCGCTGGCGCCGGCGTCGAGCTTCTCGATCGCCACGGCGGCCTGACGGGCCAGCAGCCAGCCCAGCAGCAAGTCACCGACGGACATCAGGAAGCGCACCGAACCCAGGCCCACCTTGTAAATGCTGGCCTGGTCCTCCTGCGCGGCCATCAGGTAGCCGGTCAGCGCGGCAGCCATGCCCTGCACGTCGGTCAGTGCGGTGGCCAGCAGCGCGCGCTCGGCCTTGAGTCGACCGTTGCCCTGCTCGTTCTTGATGAACGATTCGATCTCGCCGGCCACGAACGCCAGCGCCTTGCCCTGGTCCCGGACGATCTTGCGGAAGAAGAAGTCCTGAGCCTGGATGGCAGTGGTGCCCTCGTAGAGGCTGTCGATCTTGGCGTCGCGGATGTACTGCTCGATCGGGTAGTCCTGCAGGAAGCCCGAGCCGCCGAAGGTCTGCAGACTCTCGGTGAGCTTGGCGTAGGCCTGCTCGGAGCCGTAACCCTTGACCACGGGCAGCAGCAGGTCGTTGACCTTGTGCGCCAGTTCCGGCTCGATACCGTGCACGGCCTGGGCCACCGAGGTGTCCTGGAAGGTCGCGGCGTACAGGTACAGCGCGCGCATGCCCTCGGCGTAGGACTTCTGGGTCATCAGGCTACGGCGCACATCCGGGTGATGCGTGATGGTGACCCGCGGCGCGGTCTTGTCCGTCATCTGGGTCAGGTCGGCACCCTGCACGCGGGTCTTGGCGTATTCCAGCGCGTTCAGGTAGCCGGTGGACAGCGTCGCGATGGCCTTGGTGCCCACCATCATTCGAGCCTGCTCGATCACGTCGAACATCTGCGCAATGCCGTTGTGCACCTCGCCGACCAGCCAGCCCTTGGCCGGGACACCGTGCTGGCCGAAGGTCAGCTCACAGGTGGTCGAGACCTTCAGGCCCATCTTGTGCTCGACGTTGGTGACGAAGGCGCCGTTACGCTCGCCCAGCTCGCCGGTCTCGAAGTCGAAGTGGAACTTCGGCACGAAGAACAGCGACAAGCCCTTGGTGCCGGGGCCGGCGCCCTCGGGGCGGGCCAGCACCAGGTGCATGATGTTCTCGAACATGTCGTCGGAGTCCGCGGACGTGATGAACCGCTTGACGCCGTCGATGTGCCAGCTGCCGTCCTCTTGCTGGATGGCCTTGGTGCGCCCGGCGCCGACGTCAGAACCCGCGTCCGGCTCGGTCAGCACCATGGTGGCGCCCCAGCCGCGCTCGGCGGCCAGCACGGCCCACTTCTTCTGCTCGTCGGTGCCGTTGTTGTAGAAGATCTCGCACATGCCCGCGCCCATCGCGTACATGTAGGCCGCCGGGTTGGCGCCCAGCACGTGCTCGATCACGGCCCACTGCAGCGCGCGCGGGACCGGCATGCCGCCGAGTTCCTCGGACAGGCCGACCTTGTCCCAGCCGCCCTCGAGCAGCGCGCTCATCGACTTCTTGAACGCCTCGGGGATCTTGACGGTGTGGGTCTCCGGATCGAAGACCGGGGGATTGCGGTCGCCGTCGGCGAAGGACTCCGCGATGGGGCCTTCGGCCAGTCGGGCGATCTCCGCGAGCATTTCGCGAGCGGAGTCCTGGTCGAGCTCGCTGTATTCGCCGGTGCCGAACACTTTGTCGACTCCGAATACCTCAAAGAGGTTGAATTCCTGGTCGCGAACGTTGGACTTGTAGTGGCTCACGTGCTCCTCCTCGATGAGAATGCCACTTCATAGGTGCATTCATGGTTGGGTACCAGGGATAAGTTACCCACCAGTAACACCGCTAACTATACTCGCTGGTAACCCAAAATCAAGTCGATTGAGCAAGTTTGGTCAACGAATCAACCCACCGGTCGGTTTGGACCGCGGTCCGCGCGGTTTTCGCAGGCCAGCCCACGTAGCGGCGATCACAGCAGAGCACTCGCAGTGCTCGATGAAACAGCGGACGGACGCGGCCAGCGACGATTCGGACGCGGCCCGGCGAGGGCAGCAAAGACCTCCGGCCGCGCCCGGTGTCCCGGCTGCCGGTCGGTCACGCTGAGCGGTCGGACAGCATCGCGTATCTTGCTAAGACGATGAGTTCAACAGCTGACTTGAGTCCGACTGCACTGCGCGAAGCCTTCGGGCACTTCCCGACCGGTGTGATCGCGATTGCCGCCGAAGTCGACGGCACCCGGGTCGGGCTGGCCGCCAGCACCTTCGTCCCGGTGTCGCTGGATCCGCCGCTGGTCTCGTTCTGCGTGCAGAACACCTCGAGCACCTGGCCCAAGCTGGCTGATCGGCCCTCGTTGGGCATCAGCGTGCTCGGCGAGGCGCACAACGACGCCGCCCGCACGTTGGCCGCCAAGACCGGTGATCGTTTCGCCGGGCTGCAGACCGAGTCGCGGGAAAGTGGTGCGGTATTCATCCACGGCACCAGCGTCTGGCTGGAGAGCGCGATCGAGCAGCTGGTGCCGGCCGGTGACCACACTATCGTCGTGCTGCGTGTCACCGACATCGCCGTACATCCGGATGTCGCACCCATCGTCTTCCACCGGAGTGCATTCCGGCGCCTAGATCCCTGAGCGCGACGAATTCGGTGGCGGCTCAGGGGCGGGTGCTGAGCTCCTCGCGATAGCGTTGCACCCGCGTTTCGATCTCTGCGGCATCGTCGTTCCGGCCTTCCTTACGGGCAAGTTCGGCACGGACCGACAGTTCACGGATGGCGGTGCGAATATCGTTGACGCTGAGGATTTCTCGCATGGTCATTGGGTTGCCTTTCACCGTTGATTGGCAGTACCCCGAGCCTACGCAAGAATCCTGGATTGGCCAGCGGTCGATCACCTTCTGAACAGCTTGTTGCCGAGCCAGACGATCGGGTCGTACTTGCGGTCGGCCACGCGTTCCTTCATCGGGATCAGCGCGTTGTCGGTGATCTTGATGTGCTCGGGACACACCTCGGTGCAGCACTTGGTGATGTTGCAATAGCCCAGCCCGAACTCGTCCTGCGCCATCTCCTGGCGGTCGGCCACGTCGAGCGGATGCATGTCGAGTTCGGCGATGCGCATCAGGAAACGCGGACCCGCGAAGGCCTTCTTGTTCTCCTCGTGGTCACGTACCACGTGGCAGACGTTCTGGCACAGGAAGCACTCGATGCACTTGCGGAACTCCTGGCTGCGTTCGACGTCCTGCTGTTGCATCCGGTACTCACCGGGCTGCAGGCCCGGGGGCGGCGTGAACGACGGGATCTGCCGGGCCTTTTCGTAGTTGAACGACACGTCGGTGACCAGATCGCGCAGCACCGGGAAGGTCCGCATCGGCGTGATGGTCACGGTCTCGTCCGGTTCGAAGGTCGACATCCGGGTCATGCACAGCAGCTTCGGTTTGCCGTTGATCTCGGCCGAACAGGATCCGCACTTGCCGGCCTTGCAGTTCCAGCGCACCGCCAGATCCGGCGTTTGGGTGGCCTGCAGCCGGTGGATGATGTCGAGCACCACCTCGCCCTCGTTGACCTCGACGGTGTAGTCCTGCAACCCGCCGCCGGACGGGTCGCCCCGCCAAACCCGCAACTTGGCGTCGTAGGTGCTCATCTCAGCTCCTCCATTCCGGGTGCTCGGCGAGCTCGGCGTCGGTGTAGTACTTCTTCAGCTCGGACAGCTCGAAAGTCGCCAACAGATCTGGTCGCATCGGTTGCTGGGTTTCGGGCGTGACCGACACCGCCGGCACCACACTGTCGTCGCCGTTGTCCTCGGCACGGCAGACCAGCAGGGTGTTGCGCCAGTTGGCGTCCATCTCCGGGCAGTCGTCGCGGGTGTGCCCGCCACGGCTCTCGGTCCGAGCCAAGGCGGCCTTGGCCACGCATTCGCTGACCAGCAGCATGTTGCGCATGTCGATGGCCAGGTGCCAGCCCGGGTTGAACACCCGGCCCCCGTCGACCACGACGTCGGCATACCGCTTCTTGAGTTCCTCCAGTTTGCCCAGGGCCTGCTGGATCTCACCTTCGGTGCGGATGATGCCGACCAGGTCGTTCATCGTCTGCTGCAGCTCGGCGTGCAGCTCATAGGGGTTCTCCGGGGTTGGCTTCGGATCGAACGGCGACAGCGCGAGCTTGGTGGCCGAGTCCAGCGCGGTCGCCGAGACCGACGGCCGGTTCGACAGCGCCCGCACGTAATCGGCCGCACCCAGGCCGGCGCGCCGGCCGAACACCAACAGATCGGATAGCGAGTTACCGCCCAGGCGGTTGGACCCGTGCATACCGCCAGAGCATTCGCCGGCCGCGAACAGCCCGGGGGTGGCCGCGCCGCCGCTGTCCGGGTCGACCTCGATACCGCCCATCACGTAGTGACAGGTGGGCCCGACCTCCATTTCGTCCTTGGTGATGTCCACCTCGGCCAGTTCCATGAACTGGTGGTACATCGACGGCAGCCGGCGCTTGATCTCCTCGGGCGTCATCCGCGAGGCGATGTCCAGGTACACCCCGCCGTGCGGCGTGCCCCGGCCGGCCTTGACCTCCGAGTTGATCGCACGAGCCACCTCGTCGCGCGGCAGCAGGTCCGGTGTGCGGCGCGCCGAGTCGTTGTCCTTGAGCCACTGGTCGGCTTCTTCTTCGGTCTCGGCGTACTGCCCGGCGAAGACCGCGGGGATGTAGTCGAACATGAAGCGCTTGCCGTCGGAGTTCTTCAGCACGCCGCCGTCGCCGCGCACACCCTCGGTGACCAGGATTCCCTTCACCGACAGCGGCCAGACCATCCCGGTGGGGTGGAACTGGATGAACTCCATGTTGATCAGACCGGAACCGGCGCGCAGCGCCAGCGCGTGGCCGTCACCGGTGTACTCCCAGGAGTTCGACGACACCTTGAAGGACTTGCCGATGCCGCCGGTGGCCAGCACCACCGCGGGCGCCTCGAACAGCACGAAATCGCCGGTCTCGCGGTAGTAGCCGAACGCCCCCGCGACGGCGCCGCCGTCCAGGATCAGTTCGGTGATCGAGCACTCGTGGAAGACCTTGATCCGGGCCTCGTAGTCACCGAGTTCGCGCTTGTCCTCCTGCTGCAGCGAGACGATCTTCTGCTGCAGGGTGCGGATGATCTCCAGGCCGGTGCGGTCACCGATGTGCGCCAACCGCGGGTAGGTGTGCCCACCGAAGTTGCGCTGGTTGATCCGGCCGTCCTTGGTGCGGTCGAACAGGGCGCCGTAGCTCTCGAGTTCCCAGACCCGGTCCGGCGCCTCCTGGGCGTGCAGTTCGGCCATCCGCCAGTTATTCAGGAACTTCCCACCGCGCATGGTGTCCCCGAAGTGCACCTGCCAGGAGTCCTTGTCGTTGACGTTGCGCATGGCCGCGGCGCAGCCGCCTTCGGCCATCACGGTGTGGGCCTTGCCGAACAGCGACTTGGTCACCACGGCTACTCGTAGGCCGTGTTCCCGGGCCTCGATCACCGCGCGCAGTCCGGCACCGCCGGCACCGATCACGACCACGTCGTACTGGTGCCGTTCGAGCTCAGCCATGAATTCCTCTTGCCTTATCTGTAATTGCTTGTCAGCCAATGAATCTGAGGTCGTTGATGGTGCCACTGGCAACCAGCATGATGTAGAAGTCGGTAACCATCAGGGTGCCGAGGGTGATCCATGCGTACTGCTTGTGCCGGACGTTGAGCCTGCTGATCTGGGTCCAGAGCCAGTACCGCACAGGGTGTTTCGAGAAATGCTTGAGTCGGCCACCGGTCACGTGCCGGCAGGAGTGGCAGGACACCGTGTAGACCCACAGCATGAACACGTTGCCGACCAGGATCAGGTTGCCCAAACCGATGCCGAATCCGCCGTCGGGCTTGTGGAAGGCGATGATCGCGTCGTAGGTGTTGACCAGCGAGATCAGCACCGCGATGTAGAAGAAGTAGCGATGCGTGTTCTGGATGATCAACGGCAGTCGGGTCTCGCCGGTGTAGTGCGCACGCGGTTCGGCCACCGCGCAGGCGGTCGGCGATTGCCAGACCGTGCGGTAGTAGGCACCGCGGTAGTAGTAACAGGTGAGCCGGAACAGCAGCAGGAACGGCAGCGAGACCGCCGCGTACGGCAGCCACCACACATCGGGCAGGAACTGGCCGAAGTGGCTGGCCTCCGGTATGCAGCCGACGCTCACGCACGGCGAGTAGAACGGTGTCAGGTAGCCGAACTCTCCCACCCAGTAGTGGTTCTGCTGGAACGCCCGCACCGTCGCGTAGATGACGAAGGCCGCGAAGCCGAGGTTGATGATGAGCGGTGACTTCCACCATGGGTCGGTGCGTAAGGTGCGGCGCGGAATCGCGGCGCGGGTCGGTGAGAAGACACCGGGTCCGTCACCGGGCCGGTTGGCGGTGGGCGCGCTCATCTAACTGCATTCCCTTCTTCGGCGCGGGCCGTGGTCTGGGTGAATTCGTGCGACCAGTGCGCACGCGTGGCCGATGAGCGCGGGCTCACCGGTTCTTGAGGTGGCCGCCCACGCCTTCGTCGTCGACGTCGCGCCAGAACGCGGTGTCGTACTCGGTGTCTGGCACCTGGATCTTCTCGCCGGAATGCTGCGGAGCGCAGCGCGAGAGATCGAGGTCGTTGGCATCGTCGTCCAGCAGCTCGACGTCGTGCAGGATGCGCTCGGCATCCAAGACGATGCGCCGGGTGGCTGGGCTGTCCCCGTACTTCGACCGCAGCGCCAGGACGCAGCGGCGTAGCTCGCCGACCAGATCGTGCAGTTCGGTGAGTTCGGTCATGCTGGACAAGTGACCTCCTTGGGCTGAAGGGTGTCGGGAATCACACTACGACACCCGATGCTAGCCACATCACGATCGAGAAGTGACTCACATCACGTTCGACCTCGCCGTGGCGCGTCGCCCGATGCGGTAATGCGGTAGCCAGAAGGAGGAATTCGATGACTGATACCCAATTGGCCGCCAAGGCCCAGACCCTGCTGGAGCTGCACCGTCCCGGCGATCCGGTGGTGCTGCCCACGGTGTGGGACGCCTGGTCGGCCGACATCGCCCGAGCCGCCGGGTTCAAGGCGCTGACCGTCGGCAGCCACCCGGTGGCCGATTCACTCGGGAAGGCCGACGGCGAAGGCATGTCGTTCGACGACGTGTGTGCGCGGGTCGCCCAGATCACCGCGAAGGCCGACCTGCCGGTGTCGGTCGACATCGAATCGGGCTACGGGCTGCCGGCCGAAGATCTGATCGCCGGTCTGCTGAAATCCGGCGCGGTCGGGCTGAACATCGAGGACACCGTGCACAAGGAAGGCAAGCGGCTGCGCGCGCCCGATGAGCACGCCGAGTTGGTCGGCCGGCTGCGTGCAGCCGCCGACCGGGCGGGCGTCCACGTGGTGGTCAATGCCCGCACGGATCTGTTCCTGCGCAAGGACGGCGACGACGCCGACCGGGTCGAGCGTGCGGTGTCCCGGCTGAAGCTGTGTGCCGAGGCCGGCGCGGACAGTCTGTACCCGGTGGGGCGGCACGATCCAGAAACCCTGTCGCGGTTGACCGCTGAGCTGCCGCTGCCGGTCAACGCCATCGCGCTGCCGGACCAGGATGATCCCGCCTCGTTCGGCCCGCTCGGTGTGGGCCGGATCAGTTTCGGGCCGTTCCTGCAGGGCGCCCTGCGTAAGCAGGCCGAAGACATGCTGGCCCGCTGGACCTGACACCCGGGCGTGCGAAGTCCGGCGCACCCGGTGCTGCGCCGGACTTCGTCGCCGGTGACTACTTGCTTTCGATCGCGATGCGGGTGGCGCCGGGGGCTGCCGGCGTGGCGTGCGCACCAGCGACCCGCACGGTCAGCACTCCGGCGTCATAGGACGCGGTGACGTCGTCGCCGCCGATGTGCTCGGGCAGCGCGAACGTCCGACGGAATGCGCCGTAGCGCACTTCGCGGAGTGTGCGACGCACACCGTCCTCGGTGTCCTCGCCGGTGTATTCGTCGCGACGTTCACCGTGCACCACCAGGTTGCCGTCCTCGACGTCGACGTGCACGTCCTTGGCTACGTCCACGCCGGGCAGTTCGAGCCGGACGACGGCGTCGTCGCCGTCCTTGATGATCTCGGCGACCGGGGTGAAACCGGTCGCGACCGGCTTGAACCACTCTTGGGCCGCGGCCGGGCCGAAGAACTCCCGGACCCAGCGATCGGCGGGCCAGGCGGGTCGGGTCCGCAGTGTGATTGCGCTCATCGAAACTCCTCGTTGACTGTGTTCGGCCGGCACCTCACCGGACCGTCACCAATACAAACTTGAGTCGACCACGCTAAAGTTCCATCTGGCGTTCGCCGGCAGCGAAACCCTCACACCCGATGCGCCGCGGCTTGTGAGGACACTGTGATGGCTGGTTCACACTGAGACGACAATCCGGCAACGTCGCGTTCCTAACCTCGCCGCATGTCCGGAAACCAGATGTCAAAGAACTGCGTGGTGGTTGGCCACGGCATGGTCGGTCACCGCTTCGTGGAAGCGTTGCGCAGCCGGGACACCGACGGCCAGTGGACGGTCACGGTGTTGGGTGAGGAAGCCGACGCGGCCTATGACCGGGTCGGGCTGACCAACTACACCGAGCACTGGGATCGCGGACGGCTGGCGTTGGCCGGCAACACCTATCCCGACGACGACCGGGTTCGGTTGCTGCTCGGCGACCGGGTCACCGAGATCGACCGGGACGGTAAGGCCGTCGTCACGGCCTCGGGGCAGCGTTTCGACTACGACGCGCTGGTGCTGGCCACCGGTTCCTACGCCTTCGTGCCGCCGGTGCCCGGCCGCGACCTGCCCGGCGTGCACGTCTATCGCACCCTCGACGACCTGGACGCGATCCGCGCCAGCGCGCAGAAGGCGTTGGACACCAAGTCGCCGGTGGGCGTGGTGATCGGCGGCGGTCTGCTCGGCCTGGAAGCGGCAAATGCACTGCGCCAGTTCGGTTTGACCGCGCACGTGTTGGAAATGTCACCGCACCTGATGGCCGCCCAGCTGGACGAGGCCGGCGGCGTGCTGCTGAACCGGATGATGCGCGGCCTGGGCATCGAGGTGCACACCGCGGTGAGCACCGAGAGCATCGCGCCGGCGCAGAAGAACAAGCCGCTGCGTCGCTCGGCAGTCGACGACTCGCTGCGGGTCACGCTCAACGACGGCAGCTCCGTCGACGCCGGCGTGGTGATCTTCGCCGCGGGTGTGCGCCCGCGCGACGAGCTGGCCCGTCAGGCCGGCCTGGAAACCGCCCAGCGCGGCGGTGTGCTCACCGACATCACCTGTGTGACAAGCGATCCCAACATTTACGCGATCGGCGAGGTGGCGGCCATCGAGGGGCGCTGCTACGGCCTGGTGGCACCGGGCTACACCACCGCCGAGGTGGTGGCCGACCGGCTGCTCGGCGGGGCGGCCGAGTTCACCGGGGCGGACATGTCCACCAAGCTCAAGCTGATCGGCGTGGACGTCGCCAGTTTCGGTGACGCCAAGGGAGTCACGCCGAACTGTCTGGAAGTCGTCGTCAACGATCCGGTCAAGCAGACCTACGCCAAACTGGTGCTCTCCGACGACGCCAAGACGCTGCTCGGCGGCATCCTGGTCGGCGATGCCTCGTCCTACGGTGTGCTGCGCCCGATGGTGGCCAGCGAACTGCCCGGCGACCCGCTGGCGTTGATCGCGCCGGCCAGTGAGGACGGTGCCGGCGGCGCTGCCCTGGGTGTGGGTGCGCTGCCCGACATCGCGCAGATCTGCTCGTGCAACAACGTCACCAAAGGTGACCTCAAGGAAGCGATCTGCGGTGGCTGCACCGATGTGCCGGGGCTGAAGAAGTGCACCCTGGCCGGCACTTCCTGCGGGTCGTGCGTGCCGCTGCTGAAGCAATTGCTCGAGGCCGAAGGCGTCGAACAGTCCAAGGCATTGTGCGAGCACTTCGGCCAGTCCCGCGTCGAGCTCTTCGAGATCATCACCGCGACCGGGATCCGGACCTTCAGCGAACTGGTCGAACGATTCGGCACCGGTAACGGCTGCGACATCTGCAAACCGGTCGTGGCCTCGATCCTGGCCTCGACCTCCAGCGACCACATCCTCGACGGCGAACAGGCCGCACTGCAGGACTCCAACGACCATTTCCTGGCCAACATCCAGCGCAACGGCAGCTACTCGGTGGTGCCGCGGGTGCCCGGCGGCGACATCACGCCCGAGCAACTGATCCTGATCGGCGAGGTGGCCAAGGAGTTCGACCTGTACACCAAGATCACCGGCGGCCAGCGCATCGACATGTTCGGCGCCCGGGTCGAGCAGCTCCCGCAGATCTGGCGACGGTTGATCGACGGCGGCATGGAATCCGGGCAGGCCTACGGCAAGTCGCTGCGCACTGTGAAGAGTTGCGTCGGCAGTGACTGGTGCCGGTACGGGCAACAGGATTCCGTGCAGCTGGCGATCGACCTCGAACTGCGCTACCGCGGACTGCGGGCACCGCACAAGATCAAGATGGGGGTCTCCGGTTGTGCGCGGGAGTGCGCCGAGGCGCGCGGCAAGGACGTCGGCGTGATCGCCACCGAGACCGGCTGGAACCTCTACGTGGCCGGCAACGGCGGCATGACCCCCAAGCACGCGCTGCTGCTGGCCAGTGACCTCGACACCGAAACCCTGGTGCGCTACATCGACCGGTTCCTGATGTTCTACATCCGTACTGCAGACCGGCTGCAGCGCACCGCGCCGTGGCTGGAAAGCCTCGAAGGTGGCCTCGACCACCTGCGTGACGTCATCTGCAACGACTCGCTGGGACTGGCCGATGACCTGGAAGCCGCGATGGCCCGCCACGTCAGTGGTTACTCCTGCGAATGGAAAGGCGTGTTGGAGGACCCGGACAAGCTGTCCCGGTTCGTCTCCTTCGTCAACGCTCCGGACCAAGCCGACCCCACCGTGCAATTCTCCGAACGATCCGGCCGCAAGGTCGCGATCGGAATGCCGACCTTGCGAAAGGACGAATCATGACTGTGCTCAACGACGTTCAGGTGTGGACCAGTGCGTGCGACTATGACTTCCTGATCCCCGGACGCGGTGTGGCGGTGCTGCTCGACGACGGCTCGCAGGCCGCGCTGTTCCGGTTGTCGGACGGTTCGTTGCGTGCGGTCGGCAACGTCGACCCGTTCTCCGGAGCCGCCGTGCTGTCCCGCGGCATCGTCGGGGATCGGGCCGGCTGCCCGGTGGTGCAGACACCGATCAAGAAGCAGGCCTTCGGTCTGGACGACGGTGTCTGCCTGGATGATCCCGACGTCACCGTGCCGTCCTACCCGGTCCGGGTGACCGAGGGCGGCCGGGTGGAGATCGGTCGCTTGCGCTGAATCGGTTGCGCTCGAACTCCGGGGTGCAGCGGCCGGGCTGCGGTTATCCTCAAGGCCATGAGTCGACGCGCGCACGTCGGTCTGGCGGCGGTGTTGTTGGCCGCCGGGTTCGCCGTCATCGACACCACGGCCATCCCGGTGAGTGTGCACGCCGACGTCTGCGCCGGCATCGGTGGCCGGCACGTCTCGGTCAATACCTGCGGCAGCATCGCCGACGCCATCTCTCCGTGGGTGACGCCACCGTCGGAGTGCGCGCCGCTGCCGCAGGATTTCGAACAGACCACCGCACCGCCGCCGCCCCCAGCGCCGGCCCCGGACGTCAACGTGTGCGCAAACGTGGGCCGACGGATCAGCGTCAGCGGTTGCGTGTAGCGGTTACGCGGCGGGCACCAGAGCCGGCCCGGCGGTTTCGGCGCGGGCCCGCAGGAACCTCGAGGTGACCAGTCGCACGGTGCCGGGATGCAATCCCACCGGCGCGGTGACCAGGTCGGCCCCGGAGTCCCGCAACCGGTCGTAGAACAGTCCGTCGGCCAACAGGTAGCTGGCCACCACGACACGGCGGTGCCCGGCGCGCCGCAGCGCCGTCACCGCATCGGCCACCCGCGGTTCGCCGGTGGCCGCGAAGGCCAACTCCACCCGGCTGCCCAGCGCCGCCGACAGCAGCGTGGCCGTGACCCGCAGATCGCGTTGGGCCAGCGGATCAGAGGTACCGGCGGCGGCCAGCACCACGGCATCCCCTGGGCACCAACCGGATTCGATCAGCCGGTCGGTGAGCACCCGCACGATCTGGGCGCTCGGGCCCAGCGCGGCGGCCACCGTCACATCGGGATGGCCGCTCGCCGCGACGTGCGCGGGCAGGTCGGTACGAACGTGGTATCCGCTGGCCAGGAACGCCGGCACCAGGACCGCCGGCCGGCCGGACAGACCGGCCAGCACTTCGCTCGGGGTGGGTCCCAGGACATCGACGAACGCCACCCGCACCTGTTGGTCGAGCAGCCGCGAAACCCGCTGCGCGAGTTCGCCGATCATCGACACACCGCCGGGCTTACGGGTGCCGTGCGCCACCAAGACCAGGCTCATGCTGCGCCCTCGTCGACGGCCAGCCGGTATCCGCGCTTGACCACCGTGGCGACGATGTTCTTGTCGCCCAACGCAGTCCGCAGCCGCAGCACCGCGGTTTCCACGGCGTGCGTATCGCTTCCCGAACCGGGCAGCGCGGACAGCAGATCGCGTCGGGAGACCACCGTCCCGGGTCGCGCCGCCAACGCCCGCAGCGTGGCCATAGCCGCCGGCGACAGCGTCTTGACCGCGCCGTCCACCAGCACGCAGGTGCCGCGGATCTCGACGTGGTGCCCGGCGGCGACCAGCGTGCGGGTCTGCAGCAGCGGCAACTCGTCCGTGATGTGCCGGGCCAGCGCCCCCAGCCGCATCCGCTCCGGCGCCGAGGTCGGCACCCCGAGCCGTACCAATGGCCGTGCCGTCACCGGACCCACGCACATCGCGTGCACGCTGCCGCGCAGTGCGGCCAGCACCTGCTCGGCGATGCCGAGCTCCCGGGCACGCAACAGTGTGGCGGCCACCGCCGGTGCCGAGGTGAAACTGACCGCATCGAACTGTTCTTCGGCAATGCCACGCACCAGGGCGTCGAACGGGCCGCCCGGCGCGGTGGGCCGCCAGCGGTACACCCGGATCGGCACCACGTCGGCGCCGGCCGCGCGTAGCTCGTCGACGAACTCGGGGAACGGATCCCACTCGTCGGTGGCGCCGTGCAACTGCACGGCGATCCGGCGCCCCGCGATCCCGGTCGCCAGCAGATACTGCAGCACCTCGCGCGACGATTCGGATTCCGGCGACCATTCCTCGGGTAACTCGGCGGCGCGCAGCGCGCCGGTGGCCTTGGGACCGCGGGACACCACCCGGGCCCGACCCAGCGCCTCGGTCAGTTCGTGCGCCAGGCCCCAGCCGTCGGCGGCGGCCATCCAGCCGCGGAAGCCGATGCCGGTGGTCGCGACCACCACATCCGGTGGTCGCTGGATCAGGGCGGTGGTCTGCGCGTGCAGTTCTTCGTCGTCGGGCAGCGCGACCATCTCGATGGCTGCGGCGGCAGTCACCGACGCGCCGCGGCGGCGCAGCAGCCCGCACAGCTCTTCGGAGCGGCGCGCGGCGGTCACCGCTACCCGGAATCCGGTCAGGGGCGCCCAGTCGCGTTCTTGCATGGAATCTGTGTAAGCAGGTTCCGTTTCGGAACGGTTAACGATCGGTTGCCGCGGCGTCTCCTCGCTGCGTGCCGACACCATGGACCTCACAGTAGGGCCTCGAGGTTGCCCTAAAGCTGCAGGTCATGACTGAGATGTAAACATCAGCTCACGGCCTCCTCGGCGCGTGTGGCGTGCACCACGGTGAACGGCAGATGGACCAGATCGTCATCGAGCAGCGGCATGATGGTGGCCATCCGTTCGGTCATCTCACGCAGTTCGGCGACCCGCTCGGCCGGCATCTCCGCCAGCGCCTCCGCAGGCAGTTCGCTGACCTGTCCGCGGAAACCGGCGGCGTTGCCCAGGTAAGTGGTGGGCCCGATGAAGTCGATGCGCCAACCGGCGCTGCCCAGGGTGTCGCGGATCTGACCCTCGTCGATCGCCGCCAGCGGCGCGCGGACCCCGTTGACGTGGCCGGCGGCAAAGCAGTACAGGAACCAGCGTGCTCCCGGCCGGGTGGCCTGATGCAGCCGTGCGGCATAGCTGCGCCGGCCGGCGTCGTCGAGGCAATGGAACAACGCGCTGTCGACCACGGTGTCGAACCGGCCGTCGTAGCCGGTGAGCTCGGTGGCGTCGGCGACTCCGAAGCTGACGCTGGCGCCGGCGTCAGCGGCGCGCTGGCGCGCGCGTTCGATCGCGGCTTCGGAGCCGTCCAGCGCGGTGACCGAATGACCGCGCAGAGCCAGGAATATCGCGTTGTCGCCCAGACCGCAGCCGATGTCCAGCACCTCACCGGAGATCGCTCCCAACGCTTCGAGTTCACGTAGCCGCGGCTGGGCCTGACCGATGTCCCACGGGATGGCGGCCGCCGCCGGAGCGCCCGGGGTGGCGGGTTCACCGCGGTAGAGCTTGTCGAATGATTCCGGGTCGGGCCGGAAGTCGTCGGAGCCGGCGGTCACTTGATCCAACCTACGCCCGATTACCAGACGTCGCCGTCGCGCCAATCGCAGATCAAATCGGCGCTGGTGTCCACCTCGACGGTGACCGGCAGCACGAACACGCTGCCGTCGTCCTCGGGGGTGTACTGGATGCCGGTCGGGGCCAGCACCCCGGTGCGTCCCTGCCAGCCCAGCCAGCCGCGGGCCGCATAGAAGCCGGTCGCGGTCTTGGTGGCGCTGGCCGCGCCCACTTGGTACGCGCCGCGGATCACCTGCTCGACGGCGTCCATCAGCGCGGCGCCCAGCCCGGTGTCGCGATGGTCTTCGCGCACCGCGACGGCCTCGACGTAACCGCAGCGCAGGGCGCGGCCTTGGCAGAGCAGTCGGCGTTGCACGACGGCGGCGTGCGCGATCAGTGTGCCGTGCCGGCTGACCAGGGCGTGCATGCCGCCCTGCGCATGCTCCCAGTCGCTCTCGGTGAACCCGTCGTCGAAGGCACCGAACAGCATCCGGCGTGCGTCGTCACGCGTTTCGGGGTCCAAGTCGGCGTTGTGCACCAGGCGAGCGGTGCACATCGGCGTGGGCGTGTGAACCAGGGGCTGCACACTGCCGTTTCTACCCGAAGAGCGCTGTCCTGGCCAGGCTTTCGGCTGGCGGCGCGCGGGTCAGCGGCGCGGCCGCGCCCAGCGCAATCGCACGGTTTGGCCGGGCCGGATCTGGGCCACCTTGTCCACGTCGGCTTCGATGATCACGCCGGCGACCGGATAGCCCCCGGTCACCGGATGATCCGGCCCGAGGATCACCGGCTGGCCGTTGGGCGGCACCTGAACGGCACCCCGGGTGGCTCCTTCGGAGATCAGCTGTCGGTCCGGCCACCGGTAGCGCATCGGGGTTCCGACCAGCCGCATGCCGACCCGGTCGCTACGGTCCGAGGCCATCCAGACCGTGTGCACCAGCGCGTCGGGGTCGGCGAACCAGTCCTCCCGCGGGCCCGGCAGCACCCGCAGATCCAGCATCTGGTCTTCGATGCTGGCCACCGGGGCCTGATCGAGTTCGGGATACTCCTCGGAGTGTTCGCCGACCGGCAGCACATCGCCGGCTTGCAGCGGACGCGGCCCGATCGCCGACATCACGTCGTAGCTGCGGGAGCCGAGCACCGGAACCACGTCGAACCCGCCGCGCACCGCGACGTAACTGCGCATGCCGGCCCACGGTGACCCCAGCGAGATCACGTCGCCTTCGTGTACCCGGGTGATGCTGTTGGTGCCGAACGGTTTTCCGTTCACCGTCGGGTCGGTGTCGGCGCCGGTAACGGCGATGTCGGCGTCGCCGCCGCGCACCCTTGCCGACAGCCCGCCCAGGGTGACTTCCAGGGTGGCCCGGTCATCGGGATTGGCCACCAGCCGGTTGGCCAGGGTGTGGGCGCGCCGGTCGGCGGCACCCGATCGACTCACGCCGAGGTGGGCCTGTCCGGTGCGACCGAGGTCTTCGACCAGGGCAAGTGGCCCGGTGCGCAGGATCTCGAGTGTGACCATGGTGTTCCCTCTTCGCTTATCCGGTTCAGACCGCGCGGAACTGCACCCAGGAACCCGGGGTCAGCAACGCCGGTTGTTCGCGCTCGACGTCGAACAACACCGCGTCGGTGTGTCCGATCAGTTGCCAACCGCCGGGGGAGCGGCGCGGGTAGATGCCGCTGAACTCACCGGCCAAGCCGACCGCTCCGGCCGGCACCTGGGTGCGCGGCTCGGCGCGGCGCGGGACATGCAGCCGTTCGTCACCACCCACCAGGTAGCCGAAGCCCGGCGTGAAGCCGCCGAACCCGACCTGCCACAGCGTGCCGGTGTGGGCGGCGATCACGCCCGCGGTGCTCAAACCGGTCAGGTCGGCGACCTCGATCAGATCGGGCCCGTCGTAGACCACGTCGAGCACGACGTCGGCGTGGCCCGGGACCGGACGCGCCGGGACAGTGCCGGCCTCCGGGGTCAGGGCGGCCAATCGTTGACGGGTGGGCTGCTGGTAGCGCGGTGCCGCCAGTTTCAGCAGGACGGTGCGCGCGGCCGGAACCACGTCGAACACACCGGGTAGTTCGGCCTGGTGCAGGGCACTCGTCCAGGCCAACACCTCGGCGGTGTCGGCGCACTCGATCAGTAGGGCACAGTCGCCGTAGTCGCGCACCATGCCAGTGACTTTCCTGTCCAACGCGATGCTCATGACCCGACGTTACCGCTGAGTAGGGTGGGCCGGCAGAACCCTTACAGGCACGCCAGAGCGGCCTTACCGAAGGCTCAGAGACGGCGTCCTCAGCCCATCGGCTGATAGCTGGGTTCCCGGCGTTTGATCGCGTCGATCACCCGGTAGGTGACCGGCAACAGTGCCACTTCGACGATGGTCTTGTAGAACCAGCCCAGCGCCGCGTACACGACGAAGTCGCGCAGGCTGTGGATCCCGATCGCGCCGGCCGCGATGGCGCAGAACACCAGCGAATCGCCGAGCTGGCCCACGAAAGTCGATCCGATCAGCCGGGCCCACAGGTGCTTTTCCTTGGTGCGCTGCTTGATCAGCACCAAACTCAGCGCGTTCAGCGTCTGCCCGACCAGGAAGCCGGCCAGCCCGGCCACAATCAGCTGGGTGTAGGCCGACACCACGTTCTCCAGGTGCACCTGGTTTTCATAGAAGTCGGCCGGCGGCAGCGCCACGGTCACCCAGAACGCGACCGCAGCCAGCACGTTCATTCCGAAGCCGAGCGCGATCGCACGGAACGCGGGCCGGAACCCGTACACCTCGGAGAGCACGTCGCCGATCACGTAGGTCAGCGGGAAGACGATGAAGCCGCCGTCGGTGATGATCTCGCCGAACGCCACGCCCTTGGTGGCGGTCACGTTCGAGATGATCACCAGCGCCGTGAACATCGCGACCAGCGTCGGGTAATAGCGGGACCCGACTTCGGCGAAGCCGCGGTGCTCGCCGGGTCCGTCGAGGTAGGGGCTGCTCACCCGGCCATCCAAGCAGATCGCGGGCGCGCCACCGCGCCGACGGTCAGGCCCCGAGCGCGCCCGTCAGCAGCGGCGGCAGCTGATCGGCCACCACCGGATAGGACAGCACCGAGCTGAAGCCGATCGCGCCGGCCAACTCCTTGCCGGTGAAGACGTTGCGCTGGGCCGCGCTGGCCGGCAGCGCCGCGATCTGCGGTTCGGCGAGCAACCGGGCGGCGGCGTCGTCGGTGTCGGTGGTCCAGATCAGTACGTCGACGTCGCGCAGTGCCGCACCGATCTGGTCCAGCGGCAGGTGCAGCTGGCCGCCGCGTTCGTCGCCGAACTCGCCGAGGCCGTCCGGGATGGTGAACCCCATCCGGGTCAGGAACTCGGTGCCGTGACCGGCCGCGGTGGCGATCACGGTGTTGTCGAAGACGTTGCCCTGCAACAACACTGCGCTCTTGTCCGTGAACTCCGGGTGTTCGGCGGCAACCGCGTCGAGGCTGTCGTCGACGGCGGTGACCAAGTCGGTCATGGCTGCGGAGGCAAAGCAGGCCGCGCCGATGCTGGCCGCTTGATCGCGCCAGGGCCCGAAGAACGGTGCGTAGCCGGGCTGGGCCACGGTGGGCGCGATGGCCGACAGCTGCTGATAGCTCTCGGCGTCGCAGCCGGCGTTCAGCGCCAGGATCAGATCCGGTTCCAGCGCCTCGATCTGGTCGACCTGGATGCCGTCGGCGAGGTTCAGCACCGCGGGTTGGGCGCTGCCGAGCGCGGCCCGGGCCCATGGCCACACCGCGAACGGTTCGGCTCCCCACCATTCGGTGGTCGCGATCGGGATCACACCCAACGCCAGCAGGCTGTCCTGTTCGGTGAAGCCGGCGCTCACCACCTTTGTCGGTGGCGCTTCGATGGTGGTCTCGCCGAAGACGTGCGCGACGGTGACGGCCTTACCGTCCGCGTCGTCACCCGATCGTGAACAGGCGGCCAGGGTGAGTGCCGCAGCGCCGGCTGCGCCCAGGAATGCCCTTCTGCTCCACCGTGACTGCATCACGGTGAGCGTACGACCGGCGCGGTCAGGTCACCGTGAAATTGCCGAACAGCAGCAGCGCCAGGCCGAGCGCGACGACCAGGTTGACCACGGTGGCCGAGGCGAACACCACGATCGGACGCCAGCCGGCTTCGCGCAGGCCCTTGGCGGAGAACTCCAAACCGATCGCCACGAACGCGAAGATCAGGAACCAGGTGCGCAGGTCGTTGACCGTGGCGATGTCGGCCTTGTCGGCCGCGCCGGCGAACTGCAGGTACAGCGTGCCGATCACCGAGGCCGCAATGAAGCCCAGCACGAACTTGGGGAACCGCTGCCAGAACTGCCCCACCGTGGGCCGGGCAGCCTGACTGCCGCGCTCCACCTTCAAGGCGAAGTAGGCGGTCAGCGCGATCGCCACGAACCCGATCAGCGCGTTCTGCGTGGTCTTGACGATGGTGGCGATCTGCAGCGCCTGCTCGCCGGCGATCGCACCGGAGGCGGCCACCGCGGTGGTGGTGTCGATGTTGCCGCCGATCCAGGCGCCGGCCACCACCTCGGACAGGCCGAACACGTGCGCCAGCCAGGGCAGCAGGAAGATCGACGGCAGCGCGAACACGATCACCAACGAGGCTGCGTAGGCCAGTTGTTCACGTTTGGCCTGCACGGCCCCGGCTGCGGCGATCGCGGCGCTGACCCCGCAGATCGACACCGCCGAGGCCAACAGCGCGCGCAGTTTGTCGTCCAGGCCCAGTTTTCCGCCGATCCACCAGCTGAAGCCGAACACCGCCGAGATCAGCAGCAACGCCTGCAGGATCGCCGGGCCGGCCGCGGTGGCCAGGAGCTTCAGATTGATCGACGCGCCCAACAGCACCAGACCGGTCTTGATGAAGAACTCGGTGCGGAAACCGGCTGCCAGCGCGTCCCGGATCGCCAGTTTGGTCAAGATCAGGTTGCCCAGCAGGCCCAAAGCTATTGCGTAGATCGGGAATTCGATGGATTTTCCGATGCCCTGCAGTGGGGTGCCCTTCGACCACTGCGGCACCTGGGTTTCCAGGTAGCGGGTCAGTGCACCCAGCACCAGCACGGCGAGCACGCCGCCGGCGAAACCGGCCAGCGACGTCCGCTGCGGTTCGGTTTCGGGGCTCGCCGGCTGAGCCGGCCGGGTTTCCTGTTCGGTCACGGGATCACGCTGCCCGGGATTGCACCGACCAGAACCAGGGCCAATAGCGTCAAGCCGACGATGACGGCCAGCCAGTCTTCGTTCACGACGGCAACCTACGGTCGCCGAAGCTCAGCGAGAAGGGTTGGCTTCAGCGCGAATCGAACGGTTCAGTGTTTGGCCAGGCGCTTGTTGAGCAGCCGGGTCAGCCAGGCCGGTGAGAACCGGGAACCGAGGGTGAACAGCTTGGCCTCGGTGCCGACCGGGAAGTGCACCTGGCGCAGGGTGCGTTGCAGCGCTGAAGGTTCGACGGCCGCGACGATGTCGCGGGCGATGTCCTCGGCGGTCAACTTGACGCCCAGGCTCTGGGTGGTGCCGATGTCGACGCCGTCGGTCATCGCCGTCTGCACGTACAGCGGCCACATCGCGATCACCCGGATGCCGGCGCGGCTCCATTCGATGTCCAACGCCTCGGTCAGGCCGCGCACGAAGAACTTGGTGGCGCTGTACACCGCGAGTTCGGCCTGACCGTAGATGGCCGACGCCGAGGCCAGGTTGACCACCACCGATCCGGCGGTGTTGCGCAGGTGCGGGTAGGCAGCGTGCAGACTGTTGACCACACCCTTGCAGTTGATGTCGATTTCCCGGTGGTGGGTCGGCACCGCGACGTCGGCGAACTCGCCGGCCACCAGGATGCCGGCGTTGTTGATCATCACGTCCAGTCGCCCGCCCGCGGCCTCGACGAATTCGTCGACGCGAGTGGCCATTTCGGTGGCATCGGTGACGTCGAGGTGACCGGTGCGGACCCGGTCGCCGAGTTCGTCGGCCAAGCTGGCCAGTCCGTCGGCATCGATGTCGTAGGCCCCGACGAGAAAGCCCTTGGCGGCGAACGCCGTGGCGGTGGCGCGGCCGATCCCGGCCGCGGCGCCGGTGATGAACACGGCTTTGGTCACTAGAGTTCCTCCTGATTGGGCCAGCCGGCGTCGAGGATGTCCAGGGCGCGCAGGATGGCTTCGCGCGACATCGGGGTGTCGTCGGCGGCCGCCATCAGAACACCGGTGATCGCACCGGCGGCCACCTTCAACCCCTCGTCGTCCGGGGGGCGTTGCTGGCGCCGGGCGATCGCGGCGGTCAACAACCGCATGGTGCGGATGTACTCGTTGTAGAGCGCGCCCTTGGCTTCCGGCAGTGCATAGAGCATCCGCTGCCGAGCCACCGAGAACTCCCATTCCTCGGCGGCGGTGAAGGTCCGTTCGACGGCGTAACGGTAGGCGGCCACCGGGTTCAGGTGACCCGGCGCCGCCACGAACTCTTCGATGATCGGCTCGATCAGTTCATCGGAAACCAGCAGCGATTCCTTGGACGGGAAGTAGCGGAAGAAGGTGCGCGGTGAGACCTCGGCGGCTTCGGCGATCTGCTCGACGGTGGTCTCGGCGTAGCCCTGCTCATCGAAGAGTCGGAAGGCGGCCCGACGGACTGCGTCGCGGGTCCTGCGCTTCTTGCGCTCCCGCAATCCCGGGGAGTCGTCGGCGGTCATGCCATGCATTGTGGCGTACGCGAGCAGCCAACTCCCGGGGTATCCCGGGCCGTACCGGACCGGCGCGGTGGGTCAGGCCCCAGCCGGCACCGGATCGCGGTCGTTGACGTCGGCGTTGGTCTCCTTGCGCGCACAATGCGCACAACAAAACATGCCGGCGTCGGTCTCGATCCCGTGCCCGAGGATCCGGCAACCGCAGTGCGCACAGTTCGGCGCCAGCTGCTCGGTGGCGCATTCCACGCTGTCGAACGAGGCCGAACGGCCGTCCGGCCAGGTCACGGTGAAGGCCTTGTCGTAGTCATTTCCGCAGGTGGCGCATATCGTCATGGAAACCCTCCTTGTCGATGCCTGGTCGGGTTCCCGAGATCGATGGCGGCAAACCTCGGCGTCGGCCGGCACCGGATAGTCGACTTCGTCACAACCTGATTGATTCGTGCACTCCGCGGCCCGAGTGGGTAACCGAAAGGACAGGACGGCGACGGGGGCGCCGCCTGAAATCCGGTACATCGACACCGAAGGATCAATGCATATGGCCACGACCACCATCGAAACCAGCACCTTGATCGCCCAGCTGCGGGCCATCCTGGATCTCACGCACACCGAGATCCAGATCGCCGAGACCCGGGTCGCGCAGGCGCGCACCGAGGCGGTCCGACGTGAGCTGGAGCGCAACGCCGAGCACGGCCGGCTGCGGGCGGAAACCATTGAGCGGGCCATTCGGGACCTCGGCGGCTTTCCGGACGTGGTGGGACCGTTCCTCGGCCGGGCAGCCGCCGCGGTCAAGGCACTGACCGAGCAGGCCGAGCCGTTCAATGAGGCACTGCTCGGCGACTTGGCGCTGGAGGGGCAGCTGCTGGACCGCGCGCGCTATGTCAAGGCGTTGGCCGTGGCGGCCAAGAACCGCGACGTCGAGGAGCTGGCCACCCGTCTGATCACCGCGCACTCGGCCACTGTGGACTGGTTGACCACGGTGCTCGCCGAGGACGCCCTGGGTGGTCCGGCCGCGTTGCGACGTACTCCGGTGCAGGCTGCGGTGGGATTGGCGGTCCGGCTGGCGAACCTGCCACTGACCTGGTCGGCCCGCGGGCTTGAGCATGCCGCCGAGGCCATCCGCTCGACCCGCCCGGCGTTGCAGAACCTGGCTGAGCGGGGCGCCCGCACCGGTGAGATCGCCGGCAAGGCGTTGTCCGGGGCCGGCAACTCGGCGCTGGAAGCCGCCGAGCGGATCACCCGGGAGCAGGGTGCCGAGGAGGTCGCCGATGCCATCCATGCGGCTCGTGGTGCGACCGGTGCGCTGGATCCGGCCGAGCTGCCGATCGCCGACTACGACGAGCTCAACGTCTCCGAGGCGGCCAACGCGGCTAAGGGGCTCAACGACGCGGCCGACATCCGGGTGATCATCGCCTACGAGGAGGCGCACAAGAATCGTCAGCGCGTGGTGTCGGCCGCCCAGGTGCGGCTGGCCGAGCTGGCCCAGGAGGTCGTCGGTCTGAGCTGACCGCCCTGGCCTGGCTGGCTCGGGTGGCCGGACCGGCTGGCAGTTTCGTCAGTCCGGCGCGACGGTCCGCTGCTCGAGCCAGCCGGCCAATGACCGGCCCGCCTCGAGGACGTGGCGTTCGGCGATCACCCGGGCCCGCTCGGCGTCCTTGGCGCCGAGTGCGTCCAGGAGTTCCTCATGCTCGTCGAGGGAATGGTTCTCGTGCTCGGGGAACAGCGTCAGGAAGTTCGTCGGTACGACGCGGGCCGCTTGGCGGATCTGGGTGAGCAGCCGCGGCGAGTGCGCGGCACGGTGGATCTCTTGGTGGAAGCGCCAATTGGCTTCACCGATGCTGTCGTCGCCGGAGCGTGACGCCACGTCGGCGGCCAGTGCGCGCAGGTCGGTGAGTTCGGATTCGGTGATCCGGTCGGCGGCCCAGGCCGCGGCCTGACCGGTCAGCACACCCAGGATGGTGAACGAATCCATCACGTCGTCGACGTCGACGCCGATCACCGTGATTCCGCTGCGCGGCGCGATCTTGACCAGACCCTCGAAGGACAGTTCCAGCAACGCTTCGCGCACCGGGGTGCGACTGGTGGCGAACTCCTCGGTGATCGAATCCAGGTCGATGCGCGAGCCGGCCGCCATCGCGCCGGTCAGGATGCGGTCCCTGAGCTCACGGGCCGCGCGCTCACGCACCGTCCCGGAGATGTCCATCACCATGTCCCGTACTTTACCGCGCAGCTCAGATGAAGCATTTGATATCTGAAATATCAGATGTTAGATTCCAAATATGGGTGACAAGCGCAGTGACAAGATGTCCTTGGTCGCGTTCATGCAGGCCGGCAATGCTTCGGTGTACTCCGGATCGTGGCGACATCCCGCCACCGAGCACGGTTACCTCGATGCGTCCTATTACGCCAAGGTGGGCCGGCAGCTCGAAGAGGGCCGGTTCGACCTGATGTTCTTCGACGACCGGCTGGCGATGCCCGGCATCTACGGCGGCTCGGTTGCCGAGGCGGTGCGCTACGGCGCCCGTCCGGTCAAGCTCGACCTGTCGGTGGTGCTCGGTGTGCTGGCCGAAGCCACCTCCCACATCGGTCTGGGCGCCACCTACTCCACCACCTACTACGCGCCGTTCCACGTCGCGCGCACCTTCGCCACCCTCGACCATCTGTCGGCTGGCCGGGCCGCGTGGAACGTGGTGACCTCGGTCAACGACAGCGAAGCGCAGAACTTCGGGGTGCAGAGCCACCTCGGTCACGACGAGCGCTACGACCGCGCCGACGAGTTCCTCGAGGTGGTCGCGGGGCTGTGGGACTCCTGGGAAGACGAGGCGATCGTCGCCGACCGGGCCTCGGGGCAGTACGCCGATCCGGGCAAGGTGCATGAGCTGGGCCACGTCGGTCAGTACTTCTCGGCCCGTGGGCCGTTGACCGTGCCCCGCACCCCGCAGGGCCGGCCGGTGATCCTGCAGGCCGGCTCCTCGGGCCGGGGCCGCGACTTCGCTTCGCGCTGGGCCGATTTGATCTTCACCGGCGACCCGGGCTTCGACGTGGCGCGGGCGCACTACGCCGATCAGAAGCAGCGCATCGCCGAGTCCGGGCGCGATCCGCAGACGGTCCGGATCTGCCCGATGGCCTACGCCGTGGTCGGGGAATCCGAGGCGCACGCCAAGGAGCGCGAGGCGATGTTCCTCGACGACCTGGTGCACCCGATGGCGTCGCTGACGTTGTTGTCGGAGTTGATGAACTACGACTTCGCCCAGCATGACCTCGATGATCCGATCACCGACGAACTGGTCGCCGCGGCGTCCGGGATCCGCGGTCTGGTGCAGGGCCTGCGCGAGCACATCGGCGGTACGGTGCGAGTGCGCGACCTGGCTGCGCATCGGGCCACGCTGCTGCAGGGCCCCCGGTTCGTCGGTACCGGCGCCCAGGTGGCAGACCAGATGGCCGCCTGGTTCGAAGACGGTGCGTGTGACGGCTTCGTGTTGGCCGCCACGCACATGCCGGGATCCTTCGAGGACTTCGTGCGGATGGTGGTGCCGGAGTTGCAGCGTCGCGGGTTGTCCCGCACCGAGTATCAGGGTTCGACGCTGCGCGAACACCTCGGTCTGCCGCGGCCCGAATCTGCCCACGGCCGTTCGGAAGTGGCGGTCTAGATGAGTGTGCCCAGTACTGCCATGCTCGACGGCGTCCGGGTGCTCGATCTGGCCACGCTGGCGGCCGCGCCGCTGGTGGCGACCTACCTCGGTGAGTTCGGTGCCGAGGTGATCAAGGTCGAACAACCCGTGCACGGCGATCCGATCCGGACCTGGGGCCATCAGCGCGACGGCGTCGGCCTGATGTGGAAATCACTGTCCCGCAACAAGAAATCGGTCACCCTCAATCTGCGCTCGGAAACCGGGCAGGACCTGGTGCGCCGGCTGGTCGAGCACGCCGACGTCGTGATCGTCAACACCCGGCCGCAGACCTTGCGGAAATGGGGCCTGGACTACGACGCGCTGCGCGCGGTCAACGAACGCATCGTCATGTTGCACATCACCGGATTCGGGCTGACCGGACCCAAGAGCGAACGCCCTGGCTTCGGCACCCTCGGTGAGGCGATGAGCGGCTTTGCGCATCTGACCGGTGCGGCCGACGGTCCACCGACCTTGCCGCCGTTCATGCTTGCCGACGGGGTGGCTTCGCTGAACGCGGCCTACGCGGTGATGATGGCGCTCTATCACCGGGACGTGCACGGCGCGCCCGGCCAACTCATCGACGTGAACTTGATCGACCCGCTGGCCCGGCTGCTGGAGCAGAGCCTGCTCGGCTACGACCAACTCGGGATCGTCGGCCAGCGAGCCGGCAACCGATGGGACATCTCGGCGCCGCGGAACACCTACCGCACCTCCGACGGTCGCTGGCTGGCCATGTCGGGCAGCTCGCCGGCCCTGGCACTGCGGGTCTTCAAAGCGATCGGCCGCGATGACCTGGTATCCGACGCCGACTTCTCCGATCCGCAACGCCGACTGGCCCGGGCCGCCGAGGTCGACGCCGTGGTGGCCGAATGGGTGGCCGGGCAGACACTTTCCGATGCCATGGCAGTGTTCGACGCGCACGAAGTAGCGGCTGCGCCGGTGTACGACGTACGCGGCCTGGTCGAGGACGACCAACTCAAACACCGGGAGGTGTTCGTCTCGGTGCCCGACGAGGAACTCGGCGCCATGACGGTGCAGGCTCCGGTGCCGAAGTTCTCCGACGCCGCGCCGCGCGTCGAGAACCTGGGCCCGCGGTTGGGCCAGCACAATGCCGAGGTTTACGGCGAACTGCTCGGCCTGACGCCATCTGACATCGACGACCTGCACGCCGACGGCGTGCTCTGATCCGAAGGAATACACACACGATGACCGATCTGCTTCGTCGCTCCGAACTGGCCCTGCCGGCCTGCAATGACCACATGTTCGTCAAGGGCGTCAGCTGTGGGGCCGACCTGGTGTTCCTCGATCTCGAAGACGCCACCCCGGTGGCCTTGAAGATCGAGTCCCGGGCCAAGGCGATCCGCGCGCTGACCGAACTGGAATGGGGTGCCACAGCGCGGGCAATCCGGATCAACGGCCTGGACACCCCGTGGTGCCATGACGACATCATCGAGGTGGTCACGCACGCCGGCGCGCAGCTCGACACCATCGTGATCCCGAAAGCCCGTACCGCCAAGGATGTCTGGTGGGTGGACGTGCTGCTGACCCAGCTCGAGGAGAAGCTGGGACTGGACAAGCAGATCCGGCTGGAGGTCCTGATCGAAGAGGTAGAGGGGCTGGCCAACGCCGAGGAGATCGTGCGGGCCAGTCCGCGGCTGGACGCGGTGATCTTCGGTGTCGGTGACTTCTCGCTGTCTCAGGGTGCGCGGGTGGATACCAACTTCGTGCCGATCAATGACTACCCGGGCGACTTCTGGGCGTACGCGCGCAACAAGATCATGGTTGCGGCGCGGATCGCCGGCATCGACGCCATCGACTCGCCGTACCCGGACTACGCCGACCTGGCCGGCTACGAAGCCGAAGCCCGCCGCTCCTCGCTGTACGGCTACACCGGCAAGTGGGCGATTCACCCCAACCAGGTTCCGATAGCCAACCAGGTCTTCGCCCCGACCGCCGACGAGATCGCGTTGGCGCACCGCAACATCGAGGCCTACCGGGCCGCCGAGGCCGCAGGCCGGGGCGCCACCGGAGTCGATGGGGTGCTGGTCGATGCCGCGCACGTGAAGAAGGCCGAGGAAGTCTTGGCCCGTGCGGCGCTGATCGACTCTCAGTTGGTTTCCGCCGACGGATAGGGCAGGTCGCTGCTGGCATGCGGGTCCACGCGTACCCGTCGTCCGATGTACGGGAACGCGCGTTGCGCGCAGGACGACCGGTCGCAGACCTTGCAGCCGGCGCCGATCGGCACCCGAACCTCCTCGTTGCTGAGATCGATGCCGGCCGAATAGATCAGCTTGGCCGCGTGGGTGAGCTCGCAACCCAGTCCGATCGCAAACGACTTGCGTTGCCCGAGAAAGTGACTCGGTGATGAGTCGGTGGTGCGGGCGATCCAGAAGTAGGACCGGCCGTCGGGCATCTGGGCCACCTGGGTGATGAACTCGCCGGGCCGGTTGAACGCGCGGTGCACCACCCACAGCGGGCAGCTGCCACCGACCCGGGAGAAGTGGAACGCGGTGGCGGACTGCCGCTTTGAGATGTTGCCGGCCGCATCGGCGCGCACGAAGATGAACGGGACCCCGCGCGAGTCGGTGCGCTGCAACGTCGAGAGCCGGTGGCAGATGGTCTCGAATCCGACCTCGAAGCGTCGTGCCAGCTGGTCGATGTCGTAGCGCAGATTCTCGGCGGACTGCAGGAATTGGCGGTAGGGCAGCAACAGCGCGCCGGCGAAGTAGTTGGCCAAACCGATCCGGGCCACTTCCCGGGCTTCGGCGCTGAGGTGTTCGTCGGCGGCGATGGTCGCGGTGAACAAGTCGGCCTGGGTGAGCAGCGCCAGCTGGGTGGCCATCTGGAAGGCGCGCTGACCGGGGTCGAGCCAGCGGGCCACCTGCAACCGCCTGGTGTCCGGGTGGTAGCGCCGTTTGGCGTGCGAGCCAAGGGTTTCCACGTCGTCGAGCGACACGGTGATGCCCAGTTCGTCGGACAGCAACTGGGACAACTGCCGGTCCAGGCCGCCGACCCGGAGTCGGTGGGTGGCGAACATCTGCTCGGCGGCGCGGTCCAGGTCATCGAGGTAGTTCTGCCGGTCGTAGAAGAAGTCACGGACCTCTTCGAACGGCTTGGGCGGCGCCAGATCACCGGGAACGTCCAGGCTGGCCCGGCCGGCCAGTGCCTCCAACTCGGCGGTCGCCGCCGTCAGCCGGCGGTGCAGGCCGATCACGGCGTGGCCGACCTCGGGCATCCGGGCCGCGAGTTCCTCGATCTGGGCGGGGCTGACCTGGGCTTCGCTCAGGGTCTGCCGGAGCTCCGCGACCAAGCGGGCATCGGAGTCCGGTGTGAAGAAGTGCGCCGGCAGGTTGAACCGCTCGGTGAGGGTCAACAGCACCGGCACGGTGACCGGGCGCTGGTCGTTCTCCAACTGGTTGACGTAGCTGGTCGACAGGTTCAGTGCGCGGGCCATCGCCACCTGGGTGAGGCCGTGCTCTTCGCGCAGGCGACGTAGCCGCGCTCCGATGAAGGTCCTCGACACGTCGACCAGGATAGCTCCGGCGGCTTACACAAACTTCGCAAAATCGGCGGACCAAGGACACAGGAATACGCTTCTACTGGGCCTTTTGCCTGGCTACCGCAGTGCGTACGGTGCGGAATATGCAGATCCACGAAGTACGCACCCGACGCAGCGCCGACGATTTCCCGCGCAGCGAGCACCTGGCCACCAAGATCGCCGCGATCGCCGCCGACCCGGTGGCCGTGCCCGCCGAGACCGAGGCGATGGTGATCAACCGCATCATCGACAACGCCGCGGTGTCGGCTGCCTCGGTGATCCGTCGGCCGGTGACGGTGGCCCGCGTGCAGGCGCTGGCGCATCAGCGTCCGGGTGGTGCCACGGTGTTCGGTGTCGAGGGCACGGTCTCGGCCGAATGGGCAGCGTGGGCCAATGGCGTCGCGGTGCGCGAACTGGACTTCCACGACACCTTCCTGGCCGCCGAGTACTCCCACCCCGGCGACAACATTCCCGCGCTGGTTGCCGTCGCGCAACAACTCGGCGTGGGCGGCGCCGACCTGATCCGTGGCCTGGCCACTGCCTACGAGGTACAGATCGATCTGGTCAAAGGAATCTGCCTGCACGAGCACAAGATCGACCACGTCGCGCACCTGGGTCCGTCGGTGGCCGCGGGTCTGGGCACCATGTTGCGGCTGGATGAAGACACCATCTACGACGCCATCGGGCAGGCGCTGCACCTGACCACCGCCACCCGGCAGTCGCGCAAGGGGTTGATCTCCAGCTGGAAGGCCTACGCGCCGGCCTGGGCCGGCAAGGTGGGCATCGAAGCCGTCGACCGCGCCATGCGCGGTGAGGGATCGCCGGCGCCGATCTGGGAAGGTGAGGACGGCGTCATCGCGTGGCTGCTGTCCGGGCCCCAACACAGCTACCAGGTCCCGCTGCCCGAGCCCGGCGAGCCCAAGCGCGCCATCCTGGACAGCTACACCAAGGAGCATTCGGCCGAATACCAGAGCCAGGCGCCCATCGACCTGGCCCGCCGGATGCGCGAGCGGATCGGCGATCTGGACCAGATCGCCTCGATCGTGCTGCACACCAGCCACCACACCCACGTGGTGATCGGAACCGGTTCGGGGGATCCGCAGAAATTCGACCCCGACGCCTCGCGGGAGACACTGGACCACTCGGTGATGTACATCTTCGCCGTCGCCCTGCAGGACGGCAGCTGGCATCACGAACGGTCCTACGCCCCAGAGCGCGCGCACCGGCCCGACACCATCGAGTTGTGGCGCAAGATCTCCACGGTCGAGGACCCGGAATGGACCCGCCGCTACCACTCAACCGACCCGTCCGAGAAGGCGTTCGGCGCGCGGGCCGTGATCACGCTCAAGAGCGGCGAGACCATCGTCGACGAGCTCGCGGTGGCCGATGCGCATCCGTTGGGGGCCCGGCCGTTCGCCCGCGATCAGTATGTCGCCAAGTTCAACGAGCTGGCCGAGGGCGTGGTGGATCCCGATGAGCAGAAGCGGTTCCTGTCTGCCGCGGAGAACATCTCGTCGGCCGCCGCCGGCGACCTGGCCGCACTGAACGTGCGGGTCGATCCGCTGGTGCTGGACAAGGCGCCGACGATCCCGGCCGGGATCTTCTGATGAGCGGGTTGCTGGCCGCTGCCACTCCGGCCGCGGAGAAGCGACGCAAATTCCGGCTCGGCCTGGAATCCGGACGGTTGCTGCGCTTCCCGGGGGCATTCTCGCCGCTGGTCGCGAAACTGGTCGCCGAAACCGGCTTCGACGGGGTTTACGTCTCGGGTGCGGTGTTGTCCGCCGACCTGGGTCTGCCGGACATCGGCCTGACGACCTTGACCGAGGTGGTGGGCCGAGGAGCCCAGATCGCTTCGGCCACCGATCTTCCCACGTTGATCGACGCCGACACCGGATTCGGGGAGCCGATGAGTGCGGCCCGTACCGTGACCTTGCTCGAAGATGCCGGGCTGGCCGGGTTGCACCTGGAAGATCAGGTCAATCCCAAGCGGTGCGGGCATCTCGACGGCAAGGCCGTGGTCGAGACCTCCGAGATGGTCAAGCGGCTGCGTGCGGCTGTCGCCGCGCGGCGCGATCCGAACTTCATCATCTGCGCCCGCACCGACGCTGCGGGCATCGAGGGCATCCCCGCGGCGATCGAGCGGGCCAAGGCCTATGCGGATGCCGGCGCGGACTTGATCTTCACCGAAGCGCTGCACACCCCGGCCGACTTCGAGCAGTTCCGGGAAGCGGTCGACCTGCCGCTGCTGGCCAACATGACCGAGTTCGGCAAGTCCGAACTGCTGACCGCCGCGCAGCTATCCGAGATCGGCTACAACATGGTGATCTACCCGGTCAGCACGCTGCGGTTGGCGATGCACGCCGTCGAGCTCGGACTGCGCGAAATCCACTCCGCGGGAACACAATCCGGTCTGATCGACCAGATGCAACAACGCAGCCGACTCTACGAGTTGCTGCGTTACGCCGACTACAACCAGTTCGACTCCGACATCTTCAACTTCTCGCTACAAGGGGCAACACCGTGACTGTTACCGCGAACGAGCCGAAGATCCACAAGGGACTGGCCGGCGTGGTGGTCGACACCACCACGATCTCAAAGGTGGTGCCCGAGACCAACACCCTGACCTACCGTGGCTATCCGGTACAGGACCTGGCCGCGCACTGCTCGTTCGAGCAAGTGGCCTACCTGCTCTGGCACGGTGAGTTGCCCACCGATCAGGAGTTGGCGCTGTTCACCCAGCGTGAGCGGGCCTCCCGGCGAATCGACCGGTCGATGCAGTCGCTGCTGGCCAAACTGCCGGAGAACTGCCATCCGATGGACGTGGTGCGCACCGCGATCAGCTATCTGGGCGCCGAGGACCCGGAGGAGGACGACGCCAGCGTCTCAGCGAACATGGCCAAGTCGCTGCGGATGTTCGCGGTGCTGCCGACCATCGTCGCCGCCGACATGCGCCGCCGCCGCGGATTGGAACCGATTGGCCCGCACAGCCATATGGGTTACTCGGAGAACTTCCTGAACATGTGCTTCGGCGAGGTTCCCGAACCCGCCGTGGTGCAGGCGTTCGAGCAGTCCATGGTGCTCTACGCCGAGCACAGCTTCAATGCCTCCACCTTCGCCGCCCGCGTGGTGACCTCGACACAATCCGACATCTACAGCGCGGTCACCGCGGCGATCGGCGCGCTCAAGGGGTCGCTGCACGGCGGCGCCAACGAGGCCGTGATGCACGACATGCTCGAGATCGGTTCGGCGGACCGGGCCGCGGAATGGTTGCACGGCAAGCTGTCCCGCAAGGACAAGGTGATGGGATTCGGTCACCGGGTGTACAAGAACGGTGACTCGCGGGTGCCCACCATGAAGGCCGCACTGCAGCAGGTGGCCGCCGTCCGCGATGGCCAACGCTGGCTGGACATCTACGAGGTGCTGGAGAGCGCGATGTACGCGGCCACCAGAATCAAGCCGAACCTGGACTTCCCGACCGGGCCGGCCTATTACCTGATGGGCTTCGATATCCCCTGCTTCACACCGATCTTCGTGATGAGCCGGATCACCGGTTGGACGGCGCACATCATGGAACAAGCCGGTTCCAATGCGCTGATCCGGCCGCTCAGCGATTATTCGGGTCACCCGCAGCGCGCGCTGGCATAGCACGATGCTGGAGAAGATACTGGTCGCCAATCGCGGCGAGATCGCGATCAGGGCGTTCCGCGCGGCCCATGAACTCGGCGTCGCCACGGTCGCGGTGTACCCGTTCGAGGACCGCAACTCGGTGCACCGGTCGAAGGCCGACGAGTCCTATCAGATCGGCGAACCGGGACATCCGGTCCGGGCCTACCTGAGCGTCGACGAGATCGTGGCGACTGCGCGGGCATGCGGTGCGGACGCGGTCTATCCGGGATACGGGTTCCTCTCCGAGAACCCGGCACTGGCCGCTGCCTGCGCTCGGGCCGGCATCGTGTTCGTCGGGCCCGCTGCCTCGGTGCTCGAACTGACCGGGAACAAGGCCACCGCGATTGCGGCTGCCGAAGCGGCCGGACTGCCGGTGCTGGCGTCCTCGGCGCCGTCCTCCGATGTCGACGAATTGCTCACGGCGGCAACAGACATGGAGTTTCCGCTGTTCGTGAAGGCAGTCGCCGGGGGCGGCGGCCGCGGTATGCGCCGGGTCGGGGCCTTCGACGAGTTGGCCGAGGCGATCGCGGCGGCCAGCCGCGAAGCGGAATCGGCGTTCGGTGATCCCACCGTGTTCCTGGAACAGGCCGTGGTCAACCCACGTCACGTCGAGGTGCAGATCCTGGCCGACACGCACGGCAACGTCGTCCACTTGTACGAGCGGGACTGCAGTGTCCAGCGTCGACACCAGAAGGTCATCGAGTTGGCGCCCGCCCCGAATCTCGATCCCGCGGTGCGTCGGCAGATGTGCGCAGGCGCGGTCGAATTCGCCCGGCAGATCGGCTACTGCGGCGCCGGCACAGTGGAGTTCCTGGTCGACGAGCGCGGCAACCATGTGTTCATCGAGATGAACCCGCGGATCCAGGTGGAGCACACGGTGACCGAGGAAGTCACCGACGTCGACCTGGTGTCGGCCCAGTTGCGGGTCGCAGCCGGGGAATCGTTGGCGGACCTGGGACTGACCCAGGATTCCATCGTGTTGCACGGGGCGGCCTTGCAGTGCCGGATCACCACCGAGGACGCCGCGAACGGCTTCCGGCCCGACACCGGCCGAATCACCACCTACCGCTCACCGGGCGGAGCCGGCGTCCGCTTGGACGGCGGTACCCACGTCGGCGCCGAGATCACCGCGCACTTCGACTCCATGCTGGTCAAACTGACTTGCCGGGGCTCGGATTTCGGGGCCGCCGTGCGGCGGGCACGGCGGGCGGTCGCGGAGTTCCGGATCCGTGGCGTGGCGACCAACATCGGATTCCTGCAGGCCGTCCTGGACGATCCGGACTTCCTGGCCGGACGGGTAACCACCGGCTTCATCGATGAACGGCCCGGTCTGCTCACCGCGCGGTGCAGCGCCGATCGCGGCACCAAGATCCTGAACTACCTCGCCGACGTCACGGTCAACAAGCCGCACGGCCCGCGGCCGACCGGGGTGTACCCGCACGACAAGCTTCCGGCGATCGACCGGAAAGCCCCGGTGCCGGCCGGCTCGAAGCAGAAGCTGGACGAATACGGACCGCAGGGTTTCGCCGACTGGATGCGCGATCATCGCGGTGTCCTGGTGACCGACACCACCTTTCGCGATGCCCACCAGTCGCTGCTGGCCACCCGGGTGCGCACCAGCGGTCTGGCCACCGTAGCGCCCTACATCGCACGGACCATGCCGCAGTTGCTGTCGGTCGAATGCTGGGGCGGGGCCACCTACGACGTCGCGTTGCGCTTCCTCAAGGAAGATCCCTGGGAGCGGCTGGCGGTACTGCGCGACGCCATGCCGAACATCTGCCTGCAGATGCTCCTGCGCGGCCGCAACACGGTCGGCTATACGCCCTACCCGGTTGTCGTCACCGACGCGTTCGTCGACGAGGCCGCCCGCACCGGGGTGGACATCTTCCGGGTCTTCGATGCGCTGAACAACGTCGAGTCGATGCGGCCGGCGATCGATGCGGTGCGGGCCACTGGAACCGCGGTCGCGGAAGTCGCGATGTCCTACACCGGCGATCTGCTGAACCCGGCCGAGGATCTGTACACGTTGGACTACTGGCTACGGCTGGCCGAACAGATCGTCGAAGCCGGCGCACACGTGCTGGCGATCAAGGACATGGCCGGGCTGTTGCGAGCTCCTGCGGCGGCAAAACTGGTGTCGGCCTTGACCACACGTTTCGACCTGCCGGTGCACGTGCACACGCACGACACCGCCGGCGGCCAGTTGGCCACCTACGCTGCGGCCTGGACCGCCGGCGCCTCGGCGGTCGACGGTGCGGCCGCCCCGCTGGCCGGAACCACCAGTCAGCCAGCGCTCAGTTCGATCGTCGCTGCGACCGCGCACACCGAATTCGACACCGGGCTGTCGCTCGGCGCGGTGTGTGCGCTGGAGCCGTACTGGGAGGCCCTGCGCAAGGTGTACGCGCCTTTCGACGTTGCGGCATCGGGACCGTCGGCCCCCACCGGGCGGGTGTATTCGCATGAGATTCCGGGCGGGCAGTTGAGCAATCTGCGTCAGCAGGCCATCGCGCTGGGACTCGGCGACCGCTTCGAGCAGATCGAGGACGCCTACGCGGGCGCCGACCGGATCCTCGGCCGACTGGTCAAGGTCACCCCGTCCAGCAAGGTGGTCGGTGACCTGGCTCTATCCCTGGTCGGTTCCGGCGCTCAGGCCGACGAATTCGCCGCGGATCCGGCCCGCCACGACATCCCGGACAGCGTGATCGGGTTCCTGCGGGGTGAACTCGGCGATCCGCCCGGCGGCTGGCCGGAACCGCTGCGCAGCAACGCATTGGCCGGCCGCGGACCCGGGCGGACCGAGCAGCCGTTGACCGCCGAGGACCGCGACGTGCTCGCTGCGCCGGGGCCGAAGCGGCAGGCCAAGCTGAACGAACTGCTGTTCCCGGGTCCGACCGCCGAGTTCCTGGCGCACCGCGAGCAGTACGGCGACACCAGTCAACTCTCGGCGAATCAGTTCCTCTACGGATTGCGGCGCGGTGAGGAGCACCGGGTCAAACTCGAGCGAGGAGTCGAGCTGCTGATCGGTTTGGAGGCCATCAGCGAAGCCGATGAAAAGGGTATGCGGACGGTGATGTGCATCATCAACGGGCAACTCCGTCCAGTTCTGGTGCGCGACCGCAGCATCGCCGCCGACGTTCCGATCGCCGAGAAGGCCGACCGCACCAATCCCGATCATCTGGCGGCGCCGTTCGCGGGCGTGGTCACCCTGGTGGTTCAGGCCGGGGACGAGGTCGCCGCCGGTGACACCGTGGCCACCATCGAGGCGATGAAGATGGAGGCTGCCATCACGGCGTCTCGGGCCGGTACCGTGCAGCGCACCGCGATCAACCCGACCGCTCAGGTCGAAGCCGGTGACCTGATCGCGGTGATCGGCTGAAATCGTCTCGGCCGCGCTGAATACTGAACTGAGAGCGAAGATCGGGTCGAATCTTCGCTCTCAGTTCAGTTTCCGCGTAGCAACGCCGGTAATGACTAGAAGATCAGGCCAGAAGTCTTGCTGCGGGCGGCCGCGAAACGCTGCTGCACGTCAGCCCAGTTGACCACGTTCCAGAACGCCTTGACGTAGTCGGCTTTGACGTTCTTGTACTGCAGGTAGTAGGCGTGCTCCCACATGTCGACCTGCAGCAGCGGGATGATGCCCAGCGGGACGTTGGCCTGCTGGTCGAACAGCTGGAAGGTGAGCAGTCGGTCGCCGAGGGTGTCGTAACCCAGCACCGCCCAGCCGGAGCCCTGCAGGCCGTTGGCAGCGGCGGTGAACTGTGCGCGGAACTTGTCGAACGAACCGAACTGGTCGTCGATAGCCGCGGCCAGGTCGCCTTCCGGCTTGTCTCCGCCGTTGGGGGACAGGTTCTTCCACCAGATGGTGTGGTTGACGTGCCCACCGAGGTGGAACGCCAGGTTCTTCTCGTTGAGGAAGATCGCCGCGTGGTCGCCGTTGGCGCGGGCCTCCTCGAGCTTGCCCAGTGCGTCATTCACACCTTTGACGTAGGCCGCGTGGTGCTTGCTGTGGTGGATCTCGTTGATCTGACCTGAGATGTGGGGTTCCAACGCACCGTAGTCGTAGTCCAACTCGGGCAGGGTGTACTCGGCCATGAATTCCTCTCTGCGTACGCGCTCGGGGAGCCGTCGGCCGGCCTGGACAGATGATCTGCCGCATCGACAGTGCGTGCGCCGCCGGCCAATGGCAGTTTATCTGTTCAGGTGAGCATGTGATAGACCGGGCACTGGCTATTCCGGCGGCACCGGCGCGGCGGGCTGCGGCGCCCAGTAGGCCAGCATCTCGGCGAACGTGTCGAACGCCGGTCCGCAGATCCCGTACGGCGCCTCCAAGTGCAGACTCAACGGGAATCCGAGCTCGGCCACGCCGTCGATCACCCGCCGGTACAGGTCCAGCAGCCGTCGACGCTTCTCGGCCGGCTCGGCCGCGGCCAGCGCGCGCACGAAGTCTTGCTCGACCTCGACGGCGGCGTTGCCGCGGTCCCGGATCAGCCAGTCGATCAGGCCCACCTCGGCTTCGAGTTTCGGCACGAAGCCGAACGAGAGCAGGATTTCCGGTCGATGCGCACTGGTACGCGCGAACTCTCGCAGAAATCCGACGATGGCGTCGGAATACAGCAACTGCGTCATCCCGAACGTCGCGCCCCGGTCGCACTTGAAGCCGAAGCGCTCCTGCTCACCGTCGCGGGTGGGGATCAGGATCACCCCGCGGTTGTCGACGAGCTCACCGAACTTGGACAGCGCCTCGATCGGGGGGACGCCCTCGCCGTCGCCGTCGTTCATGGTGCGGGGAACCCCGACGAAGATGGTGCCGTCGAACCGGGCGGCCCGCAGCCGGCCGAGACGTTCCCGCAGCGCCGCCTCGTCGAGGAACGAGGTCACCTGGGTGCACAGGGCGGACACGCCGGGCAGATCCGGGCTGATGATCGACCAGAAGTCGAGGACGTCGAGCTTGGGCTTCATCTCGACCGGCCGGTCGTCGTCCTCGGCGATCATCCCGGGAATCATGATGTGGCCGATCCGCCCGGCGATGCCGGCTTGCTCGGCGTGGCGCAGCACCTTGTGCGCCTCTTCCCGCGCGCGCGGCACACCGCGTTCGACGTCGGGCGGCACCAATTCCAAGGCGATGGTGTTCAGCGGCATGGTGACCTCCTGGTCATTGTGCAAACACGTTGCGCCCCAGGGCTTCCTGGGGCGCAACGCGGATGCGGACGACGACTAGCCGCGCACGGCCTTGGCCGCGGCCACCATGTTGCGAAGCGATTCGGTCACCTCATCGGTGCTCCGGGTCTTCAACCCACAGTCCGGATTGACCCAAAGGCGTTCCGCGGGAACTGCGTCGAGCGCATGGCGTAGCGATGCCACCATCTCGTCGGTGGACGGCACCCGCGGTGAGTGGATGTCGTAGACACCCGGACCGACGCTGTTGGCGAACCCGATCTCGTTGAGGTCTCCGAGCACCTCCATGCGTGATCGCGCGGCTTCGATCGAGGTGACGTCGGCATCCAGGTCGGCGATCGCGCCGATCACTTCACCGAACTCCGAGTAGCACAGATGCGTGTGGATCTGGGTGGTGTCGTCGACCCCGGAGGTGGACAGCCGGAACGCCGAGACCGCCCAGGCCAGGTATTCCTGCTGGTCCTCGCTGCGCAACGGCAGCAGCTCGCGCAGTGCGGGCTCGTCGACCTGGATGATCGAAATGCCGGCGGCCTGCAGGTCTACGGTTTCGTCCCGGATCGCCAGCGCGATCTGGTTGGCGCTGTCGGCCAACGGTTGGTCGTCCCGGACGAAGGACCAGGCCAGGATGGTCACCGGGCCGGTGAGCATGCCCTTGACCGGCTTGTCGGTCAGCGATTGCGCGTACCGGATCCAGTCGACGGTCATCGGTTGGCGTCGCGCCACGTCGCCGTACAGGATTGGCGGCCGCACACACCGGGAGCCGTAGGACTGCACCCAGCCGTTCTGCGTGGCGAAGAAGCCGTCGAGTTGTTCGGCGAAGTACTGCACCATGTCGTTGCGCTCGGGTTCACCGTGCACCAGGACGTCCAGGCCGAGTTCCTCTTGCAGCCGGATCACGTCGGCGATCTCGGACCGCATCTGTTGTTCGTAGCCGGCCTGGTCGATCTGTCCAGCGCGCAGCGCAGCACGTGCTTTACGGATCGCGACGGTTTGCGGGTAGGAGCCGATGGTGGTGGTGGGCAACACCGGCAGCTTCAGCCGTGCGTCCTGGGCCGCCCGGCGACCGGCCGCCGGTCCGCGCTGGACACCGGTGGCGAGCACCGCCGCCAGCCGGGCGCGCAGCTCGCCGTCGTGCAAGCGGGGGTCGGCCGCGCGCGACGCCACCGCGGCGTTGGAGGCGTCGATCTCGGCGGCGACGGCCTCGCGTCCCTTGCGCAGTGCGACCGCCAGCGTTGCGACCTCGAACACCTTCTCGTCGCCGAAGGCCAGCCAGGTGCGCAGCGCGTCGTCGAGGTCGTGCTCGGGATCCAGCGAGTACGGCACGTGCAGCGTCGAGCAGGAGGTCGAAACTGCCAGGGAACCAACCGATCCCAGCAGCGACGCCAAAGTCCCCAGCGCGTCTTGCAGGTCGGTGCGCCAGATGTTGCGGCCGTCGACCACGCCGGCGACCACCAGCTTGTCGGCAAGCTCGGGGACCGCTGCGACGGCCCGGGTGCTACCGGCCACCAGGTCCACCGCGATCGCTTCGATCGGACTGCGGGCCAGCGCGGACAGCGCGCCGTTGAGGCCACCGAAGTAGGTCGCCACCAGGATGTCCGGCCGATGCGGCGCCGCGGCGAGTTCGGTGTACACCCGGTGCGCGAGTTTGGCCGCGTTGTCGAGTTGATCGGTGACCAGCACCGGCTCGTCCAACTGCACCCATTGCGCACCCGCTTCGGCGAGTTCGGCCAGCAGTTGCGCGTAGAGCGGCAGCAACTCGTCGATCCGCTCGATCGGTGCGGCCGCGCCGTCGACGGCCTTGCTCAGCGCGAGGAAGGTCAGCGGTCCGATCACGACCGGGCGGGCCGGAACGTCGAGTTCGCGCGCCTCGGCGAGTTCGGCCAGCACCTTCTGCGGATGCAGCGAGAAGACGGTGTCCGGCCCGATTTCGGGAACGATGTAGTGGTAGTTGGTGTCGAACCACTTGGTCATCTCCAGCGGTGCGACGTCGGCGTTGCCGCGGGCGGCAGCAAAGTAGCGGTCCAAATCGTCCGGGATCGACTGCACGCGCGGCGGCAGTGCGCCGAGCAACACCGCGGTGTCGAGGACCTGGTCGTAGTAGGAGAAGGTGTTGACCGGGACGGAGTCCAGGCCGGCCTGGACCAGCGAGGTCAAGGTCTGGCGACGCAGGTCGGCGGCGACCTCTTCGAGTCGGGTGCGGTCCACCCGGCCGGCCCAGTAGCCCTCGGTGGCGCGTTTGAGTTCGCGATTCGGTCCGATGCGGGGGGCGCCCAGAATGGTCGCGGTGAACGGTGTTGCCATGAGACGTCCTTCGATACGGCGGATAGCGCATTCGCCCACGGACGTCCACTGAGGCTGCACTGCGGCAGCTCTCGGCGATCCGCCCATTCCGCGAGGCGATGCACCGCCGGACGCGGCGCGTCCGGCACAGCTGGCAGGTCTTCGGACTCGCAGGCGCGCACCGTTTCCGGTGCTCCTAGTGGCCGTCGCTTCCCGGTGGCAGTTTGGCTGCTACCAGTGCTGATGACGGCGGTCGTTCCTGCATACCGCTGCGGGACAGTCCCGGATTCTCACCGGGTTCCCTCTATCGGTCCACCCATGGTGGACCGGTCGATGCCGTCCGCGCGGGGCGCGGGCGGCAAACCAGCTGCACCGCAAATTCTACCGCCTCCCCGGCAACACGGGGGGCCGCAGGGTAGGCACGGTCAATCGCAGCATCGGAACTCGCTTCGAGGCAACAGGATTCCCGCTACCGTCGAGCCGACGCCGCTCCGACCGAAGGATTCGACGATGCCCGATCCGCGCGCTGCCGAGTCCTCGACCCGTCGCTTCCACGTCTTGGCCGCCAATCCGGGCAAGCGGCGAACCGAGATCATCTACCTGGTCTGGTTCCTGGCGACCGTCCCGATCCAGGCCTTGGTGGTGTTCAACCTCAGCTACGACCGCCCCAACGACCCCGCCCTGGTGGGACAGGCCATGCTGATGGCCGCCGGCACGTTGATCCTGCCGTTGGTCCTGCGCGCCCCCGAGGACCGAGGTCGGCCGCTGCGCGACCTGTACGGCTTCCGGATGGGCATCTTCTTGACGATCTGGGCCGTGCTGGGCGGCTTCATCGGCACCGACCCCTGGTACGAGGTGCTGCACGGACACTTCGCGTTCAACACCGCACTGAATCCCAACGGTGTGCCGCTGTTCATGCTGCCGATGACCATCTCGGTGTTCAGTTTCTACACCGTGATCCTGGGCAGCCTCTACCGGATGCTCACCCAGGTGTTCACCCGCGACACCCTGGTCCGGCACGTGCTGCTGTGCCTGCTGTTGGCCGGCATCATGCCGCTGGGCGAGACGTTCGCCTACTCGGGTCCCAACTACTGCTTCGACAACGGTGTCGGCATGTGGGGCCTGAACGTGCTGATCTACGGCTCTTGGCATTTCGCCGCGCTGCTGTTCTACACCCGGTTCGACCGCGAACCCGACGAGCGCACTCCGCTGCAGACCGTCGCACTGTCAGGTTTCGCGGCGATCGGCCTCCTGATGGTGCTGATGGCGATCACCAAGACGTTCATCGCGCCGCACTTCGTCGAGGTGCAGCACGGGGTACGTCACCTCAACGACTGGAGTTCGGAAAATTGCCTGGGACCTAAGCCCTGAGGGTTTTGGTGGTCCGGGCTCCGACGGTGATCCACCCGGTGATCTCCCGGCGCCATCAGGCTCGGGACGGATGCCAGTTGCGGATGGCGGCGGCGAAGCGTTCCGGGGCGTCGGACTGCACGAAGTGCCCTGCGCCCTCGAACAACTCGGTGTGCACCTCGGTGAAGCTGGACTGCCAGCGCCGAAGTTCGGCCTCGCCGAACGCGATGTCGGCGGTGCCCCAGACGATCAATGCCGGCAGTGACGTCAGGCTGGCCAGGGTCTTCTCGACGCCTTCGAGAAAGGCGCGGCTGCCGGTGATTCGGCCGGGAAACACTGCCGAGGCCTGCCGACGCTGTGGTGTCGCCAGCGCCGACCGGTAGTGCGCCATCTCCGTGGCAGTGGGCGTGCGCAGCCGGTGCCCGGCCGGGATCATCGCGTTGACGAACAGATTGAACTGCCGGATCAGCAGTCGTCCGAGTGGTCCGCCCACCACGTGCGACATGATCTGGATTCCAAGCGCGTCGGCGGGCCAACCCATGGTGTTGGCCAGCACCAGTCGCGCGAACGCTGCGCGGCGCTGACCGACGGCGAACAGGCCGATGGGCCCGCCCCAGTCATGCGCCACCAGCGTGACGTCGCGGAGGTCGAGTGCATCGATGAAGCCGACTACGCACTGGGCGTGCTCTTCGGGCAGGTATCGGTACCCGGGCCGGGCATGCGACAGCCCGAATCCGGGGTAGTCCACCGCAACACAACGGAAGTCGTCGCGCAAGACCTGGATCACCTCGCGGTAGACGAACGACCAGGTGGGATTCCCATGCAGGAAGAGCAGCACGGGGCCGGCGCCCTCGTCGATGTAATGCACGGTGTTTCCGTCGATGTCGACGAACCGGCTCTGGAACGGGAACAACTCGTCGTCGACCCACGTGGGTCGGGTGCTGACTGCCATTGGCGCCTCCGATCAGTGCACTTGATATAATCAAGCCAGATTGAAAATATCAAGTAGGGGCGTGATGGCAAAGGATTACGGGCAGTATTGCGGGCTGGCACGTGCGCTCGACGTGGTCGGTGATCGTTGGAGTCTCCTGATCGTCCGGCAGTTGCTGATCGGACCCGCTCGCTATGGCGAGCTGAGGGACGGACTGCCGGGCATTGCGACCAATTTGCTGGCCGACCGGTTGCGGGACCTGGAGACCGCCGAGGTCGTCGAGCGGCGGATCGGTGCACAAGGCGGTGCGGTCGAGTACGCACTCACGCCATGGGGTGAGCAACTGCGGGAACCGATCGAGGCGTTGATCCGCTGGTCTGGTCCGCTGATGGTTCGCGGGCCGCAAGGAGATCACTTCCGCGCGGAGTGGTTGTTGCTGGCCCTGCCCGCGTTGTTCGCGCACCGCGTGCCGCCGAAACAGCGAGTTACAGTTGGGATTTCCGTCGACGGCGAACTGGTCGCAGTGCGGGCCAGCCGGTCCGGCTTTCACTTCGGCTCGCCCGGCGCCCATCACCTCGATGCGGTCATCAGCGCTGACGCGCAGATCGTCCTGGGGTTGGCGGCCGGCATGCTCACCCTGGATGCGGTCCCCGAGTTGATCGAGATCACCGGTGATGCGACAGCGGTGCAGCGACTGTTCGAGGCGCCGCTGTCGGTTGGCTGACCGTCAGGCCGCTGACTTCTCCAAAATGTGTACACCGCACGCGGATCCAAGTCCGATCACGTGCGCCAAGCCCAGTTTGGCGTTCTCGATCTGCCGGTCACCGGCCTCGCCGCGCAGATGATGGCAGACCTCCCAGATGTTGGCGATGCCGGTCGCGGCGATCGGATGCCCCTTGGACTGCAGCCCACCGGACACGTTGACCGGGGTGGAGCCGTCGCGCCAGGTCGCGCCGGACTCGAAGAAGTCCACCGCGCCACCCTGTTCGCACAGCATCAGGTTGTCGTAGTGCACCAGCTCGGCGGTCGCGAAGCAATCGTGCAACTCCACCAGATCCAGGTCGCCGGGCTCGACGCCGGCCTGCTGGTAGGCGGTGGCAGCGGCGTTGCGGGTCAGCGTGTTGACGTTCGGCAGCACCTGGCAGCCTTCTTCGTACGGATCGGTGGTCAGCACCGACGCCGACACCTTGACCGCGCGTCGGCGCTGCTCGATCGACAGCGACTTCAGCGTCTCGCCGTTGCACACGATCGCGGCGGCCGCGCCATCGCAGTTGGCCGAACACATCGGCCGGGTGTTCGGGTAGGCGATCATCACGTCGTTCATGATCTGTTCCAGGGTGAACCGCTTCTGGTAGGCGGCCAACGGATTCAGCGTCGAATGCGCGTGGTTCTTCTCGCTGATCTTGGCGAACAGCTCGAAGCTGGTGCCGCCGTACTTGTGTCCGTACTCCATGCCGATCTGGGCGAACACCCCCGGCATGGTTTCGGTGCCGATCCGGCCGTCGATCGGGGCGATTGCACCGAATCGGCCCTTGGCCGTCCAGACGTCGGCGTCGTCGGGCTTCTTGCCACCGGCACCGAGAAGTCCGGCGCCGGAAAGCTTCTCGACGCCGACCGCCATGCCGTAGTCGACCTCGCCGGCCTTGACCGCCATGATCGCGGTGCGCAGCGCGGTGGCGCCGGTGGCGCATGCATTGGCCACGTTGTACACCGGGATACCGGTCTGGCCGATCTGTTTCTGCAACTGTTGGCCGAGGCCGGCACCCGCGTTCATCAGGTTCCCGGCGGCCAGCACCCCGATGTCCGACATCTGCACACCGGCATCGGCCAGCGCGCCGAGTGCAGCCTGGGCGGCCAGGTCGACGGTGTCGAGTTCGGCGTGCTTGCCGAACTTGGTCATGGTGATCCCGAGGATCCAGATATCGTCGCTGGCGCTCATCGGAATTGCTCCTTGGCTCGAGGGATGGGGGTCAGGCGGCCGGTTCGAAACCGAAGCCGATCGCCTCGGTGCCGTTGGCATCGGTGCCCAATGAATAGGTGGCCAGCTTGACCTTCATGCCGTCCTGCACGTGCTCGGGTGTCGGCTCGACGTTGATCAGGTTCGCTCGCACCTGGGTGCCGTCGCAGTCCACCACCGTGGCGACGAACGGGGTGGGCACACCAGGGGCGGCGAAGGCCACGATGGTGAAGGTCCGGACCGTGCCCTCAGCGGGCAGCGGCACGGTGCTGAACTCGGTGCCGGAGCAGCGGGCGCAGGCGTTTCGACGGTCGAAGAAGCGTGCCCGGCACCCGGTGCACTCCTGAACGACGAGGTGGGGGTCGCCGTCGTCGAGCACCAGGTAGTCGACCAGGGGAATCTGCGCAGCCATTGAGCACCTCCGTCGATGTGTCCTTCTGACTGACGTTAGCGTGCGGTTGCCTTGCCGTTGCGCTCGCGGTGCTTGCAGCCCGGCCAACAGCACGGCCGGCGTTTGCCCTCTTCGAGTTCTTCCTGGGTGCGGCGGATCCGACGTTCCCGGGTGGCGGCCTGTTTGGCGTCTTCGACCCAGCAGATGAACTCGTTGCGGGCCAGCGGCGTGATGTCTTGCCACGCGGCCAACGCGGTCGCGTTGCCGACCAATGCGGTGTGCAAATCGGCGGGCAGCTCATGCACCACTCCGCCGGGAACTTCGTCAGCGGTCACGGTGGCCAGGGTAGCGCCGACTCAGCGCAGACCGATATGGGTGGGCGGACGAAACGAACCGGCCGGCTGCGCCAGCGCGATCGCAATCCCGTGCCCGATCGGCCCGCGCTGGTCGAACAACGTCGCCGCGCCGGAGGCCACGCCGTCGGCGCCGTTGTGCCCGTCGGAGGCCAAGCCGACGAACTCGCCCTCGGGCAGCCGGCTCAGCGACAACGTGAAATCGGCGTTGATGTAACGCAATCCGGTTGTGCTCCAATGGGTCAGCGCGCTGGTGACATCGGCGGCCAGCGCGGCCCGGGTGAACGGCGTCATCGGCTCGTGGTCGATCAGCGGCCGGGTCTCGCGCACCCAGGCGAACTTTCGGGCCTGGTCCTGCTGCCAGTCGATGCCGGTACCGCCCAACTTGCCGTTCTCGGTGTCCGCGCCGTAGGTCCACAACTCGAACGGCATCCGGTTGACGGTGACATCAGCGGCGCTCGGCAGCGCCGGGACCGCGGTCGCGGGATTCCAGACCGCGCCCTCGGGATGCTCGCCGCGGCGCAGGAACACCGCACTGGCCCGTGAGACCAGCTCACCGTCCTGGCGTACCTCGACGTCGATCACTTTGATGCGCTTACCTTCTCGACGCACCACGGTGTACACCTGGACCGGCTTCATGAACGCCGGACGCAGCAGGTCGGCGGTCAACCGGGCCGGCTGCAACTCCGGGTCGGAGCTGGCTTGCTCGGCCGCCCAGCCCAGCAGTCCGCCCACGATGTGGCCGCTGATCGTCTCGCCCCACGGTCCCTGCGCCATCTGGCTGGGGACCAGCGTGTCACCGTCGCGGGTGAAGAACGGGGCCGGTTCGGTCACGGCAGCGGAGCCAGTTCCGGCTGCCGGGGCGCCGGCCACGGCTCAGGCTTGGGACGCTGACGCACCTGCTGCGGCCACCAGAACCACTTGCCCAGCAGCGCCGCGATCGACGGTGTCATGAACGAACGCACCACCAGGGTGTCGAACAGCAGACCCAGACCGATCGTGGTGCCCACCTGGCCGATCACGGCCAGCTCACTGACCGACATCGACATCATGGTGAACGCGAACACCAGACCGGCCGACGTCACGACGGATCCACTGCCGCCCATGGCGCGGATGATGCCGGTGTTGAGGCCGGCGTGAATCTCTTCCTTCATCCGGGCCACCAGCAGCAGGTTGTAGTCCGCGCCGACGGCCAGCAGCACGATCACCGCCATCGGCAGCACCATCCAGTGCAGTTCCAGGCCGATCAGGTGCTGCCACAGCAACACCGACAAGCCGAACGATGCACCCAGGGACAGCACCACGGTGCCGACGATCACCGCGGCCGCAATGATCGCGCGGGTGATCAACAGCATGATGATGAAGATCAGTGCCAGCGCGGCGATTCCGGCGATCAGCAGGTCATAGTTGGCGCCGTCCTGCATGTCCTTGAAGGTGGCCGCGGTGCCGCCCAGATAGACCTTCGATCCCTCCAGTGGGGTGCCCTTGATGGCCTCCTTGGCGGCCAGCTTGATGGCATCGATGTGTTTGATGCCCTCAGGGCTCATCGGGTCGCCGTCATGGCTGATGATGAACCGCACCGCGTGCCCGTCCGGCGACAGGAACATCTTCATGCCGCGCTTGAAGTCCGGGTTGTCGAACGTCTCCGGTGGAAGATAGAACGAGTCGTCGTTCTTGGCCTTGTCGAAGGCCTCACCCATGGCCGTCGAGTTTTCCGACATCGCCGACATCTGATCCTGCATACCCTTTTGGGTTTGATACATGGTCAGCATGTAGGTCTTCATGTTCTTCATGGTCTGGATCATCTCGGGCATCAACGCCACCATCTGCGGCATCAAGGTGTCGAGACGTTCCATGTCCGGGATCATCGCCTGGATGTCGTGAGTCATCACGTCCATGCCGTCGATCACGTCAAAGATCGACCGGATCGACCAGCAGGCCGGGATGTTGAAGCAGTGCGGTTCCCAGTAGAAGTAGTTCCGCATGGGCCGCAAGAAGTCATCGAAATCAGCTATGTGGTCCCGCAATTCGGCCACGTCAGCGGTCATGTTCTTCATCTTGGTGACCATGCTGTGCGTGGTGTCGGCCATCTGGATGGTGATGGACTGCATCTGCTCCATGGTCTCGACGTTCTTCTGCATCTCGTCGGCCTGGACCAGCATGTTGGCCATCATGTCCTGCTGGTACTTCTCGTTCATCTTGGACGTGGTGCCCTGCATGCTGATCTGGAACGGGATCGAGGTGTGCTCGATGGGCGTGCCCTGCGGCCGGGTGATGGCCTGCACCCGAGCAACCCCGGGAACCCGGGTCAACGCCTTGGCGACCTTTTCGATCACCAGGAAGTCGGCGGAATTACGCAGATCCTGGTCGGTTTCGATCATCAGTAGCTCGGGGTTCATCCGGGCCGGGGAGAAGTGCCGATCGGCCGCGGCGTAACCCTCGTTGGCCGGCAGGTCCGCCGGCAGGTAGTCGCGGTCGTTGTAGTTGGTGAGGTAACCGGGCAGGGTCAGCAGGCCGACCAGGGACAGCGCGATGGTGGCCACCAGGATCGGGCCCGGCCAACGCACCACGGCCGCACCGATCTTGCGCCAACCGCGTACCCGCATCGCACGTTTGGGTTCGAGGATGTTGCCGAACCGGGTGACCACGCTGATGATCGCCGAGCCCAACGTCAGCGCCGCGAACACCACGATCGTCATACCGATCGCGAGCGGCACGCCCAGGGTCTGGAAGTACGGCATCCGGGTGAAGTGCAGACAGAAGGTAGCCCCGGCGATCGTCATACCCGAGCCGAGGATGACGTGGCCGGTGCCGTGGAACATGTCGTAGTACGCAGTTTCGCGGTCCATGCCCTTCGACCGCGCCTCTTGATAGCGGCCGATCAAGAAGATGGCGTAGTCGGTGGACGCCGCGATCGCCAACGTCACCAACAGGTTCGTCGCGAACACCGACAGCCCGATGATCTCGAAATGGCCGAGGAAGGCCACGCCGCCGCGGGCCGCGCCCAAAGACAGCACCACCAGGAACAGCGTCACGACCACCGAGATGATCGACCGGTAGACCAGCAGCAGCATGATGATGATCACTGTGAACGTCAGCGCTTCGATGGTCCGCATGCTGCGGTCGCTGGCGATGGACTGGTCGGCGGCCAGTGCGGCCGGTCCGGTCACATACGCCCGCACGCCCTCGGGCGCGTCGACGCCGGCGACGATGTCCTGAACCTTCTCCACCGACTCGTTGGCCAGCGCCTCACCTTGGTCACCCGCGGTGTAGACCTGCACATAGGCCGCGTGGCCGTCCGGGCTTTGGGCGCCGGCCGCGGTCAGCGGATCACCCCAGAAGTCCTGGACGTGTTCGACGTGTTCGGTGTCGGCCTCGAGCGCTTCGACGATTCGGTCGTAGTAGTCGTGGGCTTCCTCGCCCAGCGGCTGGTCGCCTTCGAACACCACCATGACCGAGCTGGTGGACTCGAACTCCTGGAAGACCGAGCCGACCCGGGCCATCGCGATCATCGACGGCGCATCGCTGGGTGACATCGACACCGAGCGGGCCTTGCCGACCGCCTCGAGTTGCGGCACCGAGACGTTGAGCAGCGCGATCAGCGCCACCCACACCACGATGATCGGCACGGCCAACCGACGGATCCACTTGGCGATACCGGAACGCGGCGGGCCGCCGGTCGGCAAGGTTTCGGTGGGGGCGTCGTAGATCGGTGCGCTCATGCGGATTTCACCAAGCAGAAGGTCTGGGCGCTCACGCCGGAGTTGGTCCGTTCGTCTTTGACCTCGTCATCGACGGTGATACGGCAGGACAAGGTGTTGGAGTCGCCCTGTGCGACGACGTTGGGGAACACCGAGGGGTCGGTGGTCTCCAGGGTCAGGGTCCAGGGCAGGGCCGCGCCGTCGACGCGCTGCGGCTGGGCATCGAGGTCGAGGTAGTTGACGTCGGCGTAGCTGCCGTCGCCCCACACCTCATAGGTGACGACCTTGGGGTTGAACGGTTCGGTGTCCTCGATGGCCGCGCTGGTGCCGAACTCATTGGGGTCGGCGCCGAAGAAGGTCCGGATCCGGGACACGGTGAAGCCGGCAACGAGCAGCACCACGACGATGACCAGCGGAAGCCAAGTCCGCCGCAGCAGGGTCATCGAAGGCCCCCACCGTCTGGGACGGTCGGGATGGGTATCTGGGGGAGTCGACCTGACCTTGCCACTCGGCTAACTATAAGTAGTACGCTCGACTAATCAAAGCTCGAATTTGGGCGGATTCGGTGATTCCGCGCACAACGACCGCGAAAGTGTGAGCGGCCGAGGGGGTCGGAGGAGACTGTCGTGGCCAAGCCGGTGGCGCAACGAGGTTCCGCGCGCGCCCGCGTGATCGAAGCTGCGCTGGAACTGTTCGCTCGGCACGGTGTGCACGCCACCTCGCTGCAGATGATCGCCGATGCCCTCGGCGTCACCAAGGCCGCGGTGTACTACCAGTTCCATTCCAAGGACGACATCGTGCACGCCGTCGTCGGGCCGATCTTCGCCGACATCGCCCGGGTGATCTCCGATGCGTCCTCGCTGGCGTCGACGACCGAGAAGCGCGATGCGGTCGTCGTCGGCCTGATCGACGTGTCGGTGGCGCACCGTCGCGTGATGGCGGTGTTCTCCGGTGACCCGGTGGTGCACGCGATGGTCAACTCTGAGCCCGAGTACTCCGAAGTGGTCGACCAACTGGGGGAGGTGTTGACCAGTGCCCGGCACGACGTCACCTCCCGCGTGGCGGCCGCGATGATCACCGCCGGGATCTTCGGCGCCAGCACCGATGCGCAGTTGGTCGACGTGCCCGACGAGCGGTTGCGCGAGATCCTGTTCGACTGCAGTCGGCATTTGCTGGACCGGGCCATGTCGGACCCTCGGGTCGGTCCCAGCAGCTAACAGGTTTCGGCGCCCTAACGATTGGGTTCCGGCTCGGCGCTCGCGCTGGCCGACCCGTCGGCAGCTGTGCTGTGGTGGAAGCGATGTCTACCAGGAATGTGTCACCCCGTCTTTTCGCGGGGTCGCTCGGGATTCTCGGCGTTGCCGGCGGTCTGCTGGGTGCCGCGCCCGCCGGGGCTGCGCCGGACGCCGACGCGCGTGGCTACGTCGATTCCAGCGCGCGCTGCCCGAGCCCCGCGTTGATGTTCGGCGAGACCACGGCATCGCGGGTCGCGATCTGTGAGACCTCCAACGGTTACGAATACCGCGGCGTCCGACTGCGCGACGGCGCGACGCTGACCGTTTCGGCCGCCAAGACCAGCGCCGGCTACTCCGCGGAGAACGCCGGTATCGAGTACGAGGTGACCCCCAAGGCGTTGATCATCAGTTCGGGCAACGAGGTGATCCGCGAAGAGAAGATGGTCGACTTCCACCCCGGCGGCGCGCAGGCGTCTACGCCGAGCATCGAAGCACCGAAATCCAGCGGACCGCCGCTGGCCGCCGAGGTCGGCGGCAGCGGTGATCCCTCTGCTGAGTAACTCGTCGGCGTCGTCGGCTGAGTAGGCCCGCCGAGCGGGGCTCCCGGCGCGGGCAGGGCTGCCGGTCGCGGCCGGGCTCCCGGCGCGGGCAGGGCTGCCGGCCCGGCCAGCGGACCTCCCGCCCGTCGGAGGAACTCCCGGGCCCGTCAACCCTTCTGGCCTGCCCAAACTCTCTTCGTTTCGTGGGTTATGCACAGTGTGTGTTTCATCCCCAGATCGGGGTTCGGGTCGTCGCGTGTGTCTGACCCCGAACCTAGAATCGAAAGCATGTTCGAACTCCTGGATCGGGACGCGTTACGGCAGGCAGATGACGCCGCGCTGATCACCGCGATCGAGGACACCACCCGTCTGGAGGCCGCCGCCGCAGCCGCGCGCCTC
>NZ_JCALDB010000021.1:0-93654 GCF_059812645.1 Mycobacterium sp. NGS45
TTAGCCGGCTCGGAGCGCACGTCGCACACCGGTCAGGCGCCGTTGCACACCCCGGAATTGCGGATCACGTTGCCGTAGACGTTGGCGGTGGCGATGTTGGCGTTGATCACCCCGGACGGCAGCTTCTGCTTGATCTTGTCGCTGATCTGGGTGAACTGGTACCACAGGTGATAGATCGAGTCGCCGTTGTACAGCGGCGAATATTCGCTCTGGTCGGGATAGTTCACGATGTAGAGGATGTCGGCGCGCGGCTCCAGGAAGGCCGCGGATTGATCGAGGTTGGCCGCCACCAGATTTCCGGCGGCCTGCACACCCGGCGCAGTCCAGACGTCGTGCTGGTCACCGAGGAAACGCTGGAACCCGAATACCTGATCCATCAGCGTGCCGTACTGGGCGTTGAACCACTGGCAGGATTCGCGCTGCGCGGTGACCTGTTCCGGGGTGACCCGGGACTGCCACAGGTTGTACGGGAAGACCACGTAGTTGGGCTGCCAATCGGAGGGATAGGGCTGGAACACCGGTAGCGACGGTGCCACCTGATCGTCTGCGTGGACCGGTGCGGCCAGGCCCAGCCCGGCAGCGATGGCCATTCCCGCCAGCACGGCACCCAGCCGCTGGATGCGCGCTCTCCGATTCGAAGCCATCCGCTGATTATCCACAGCAACCGCGGCGGGTAGCCGGGTTCCGCCCGAAACACCGGTTCGGCCTGCGGGCCAGCCCCTGGTGGTTTGACCCGCGGCCGTGCGGGGCACGCATAGCGGCATGGCCAGCACGCACCCCGCCGATCTCCGCTATCTGCCGTTCCAGGCCGGCGCCGCACTGCGCGGCAAACGCCTGTTCCATCCGACCGGTTTGTTGTGCGCAGCCACCATCACCCGGTTGGCGCCCGACGCTGACGGCCTGCCGATCCGCAGCAGCGAAGCCTGTGCCCGACTGTCCAAGGGCATCGGGGCACCGGCCGGCTGGCCGGATCTGGCCGGCCTGGCCTTCAGCCAGCCGATCGAGGGCGGCGGGCGCTGGGACGTGCTGATGGTCTCGGCGGTCGGGCGCTTCCTGGTCCGCCCGGTCACGACGTGGACATCGGCGGACTACTCGACGGTGGCACCGCTGAGCTATCACGGGCAAAACCATTGGTTACGCGCCCGCATCACCGCACCTGATGACCACGGCGGGGACTTGTCGGTGCCGCGACTGCACCAGGCCATCGCCGCTCGGCCCTGGACCATCGCGATCGAACAGGCCCGCGGCAACGGCGACTTCACGCCGCTGGCGCTGTTGCAGTTGGAGCGCCCGATCGAAACCGATGAGCACCATGACATGGCTTTCGATCCCGTCGCGCACACCGCACCGGGCGTGCGCATGCGACCGCACTGGGTCGCCGAGATTCGGCGCGGCGCCTACCACCGCAGCCGACGCGGACGCGGCGCCGAATAGCGCAACCCGCTCCGGCGCACGCGTTCTTGCGAGACCATCGAAGGACAGTCGGCGCACCTCCGGCGTCGACCTGGAGAAGGGAAGACGACGATGGCGAACTATCCCAAGGGAACGCTGCTGAGCTGCGGGCACGAAGGCTGCGGTTGTCGGGTCCGCATCGAAGAGGAATGTCACTGCAGTGGCGCCGGTCAGGCCTACAAGTGCACGTGCGGCGCCGACCTGGTCCCGGTGCAGGAATAGCCGCCGCTGGCTAACGTGGGCCGAGTGACTGAGCACACCGACGGCGCAACGGCGTTCGAGGCGTTCGTCGAGCACCTCGACTATCCGATGTTCATCGTGACCACCGGGGATCACGAGCACCCGGCCGGCTGTCTGGTCGGCTTCGCCACCCAGGCCAGCATCGACCCACCCCGGTTCCTGGTGGCACTGTCGAAGCAGAACCACACCTTCGAGGTGGCCAAGAATTCGACTCACCTTGGGCTGCATGTGTTTTCCCGCGACCACCGCGACCTCGCCGAATTGTTCGGCGGCACCACCGAAGATCACACCGACAAGTTCACCCGGTGCGCCTGGCGCGCCGGACCGGCCGGTGTGCCGGTGCTCGCCGATGCCCGGGCCTGGCTGGTCGGCGAGGTGATCGACCGCTTCGACCTGGGTGATCACGTCGGTCACCTGATCACCCCGATCGCCGGCGAGGACGGCTCGGCCGTGACCGGCGCGGGTTTGGTGACCTTCTCCGACGTCCAGGACATCTCGCCGGGTCACGAGGCCTGACCGCAACCGATTCGGGCAACCGCTGATAGTGAGCCGCCGAATCGGGTATCAACCCAAGCTATGGCGCACACCACCGTCTTGGTCATCGACATGTTCAACGCCTATCAGCACCCCGATGCCGATAGCTTGATCCCGCACGTCGAGAAGATCGTCGAACCGCTGGCCGCATTGGTCGCCACGGCCCGTCGGCGCGACGACGTCGACCTGATCTACGTCAACGACAACTACGGTGACTTCACCGCCGCACCGGACGATTTGGTGCAGGCCGCTCTGGCCGGCCGTCGCCCGGATCTGGTGGCGCCGATCGCACCCGAACCCGGCGACCAGTTCCTCACCAAGGTCCGGCACAGCGCGTTCTTCGCCACTCCCTTGGACTATCTGCTGGGCGAGCTGGAGGTTGAGCGGGTGATCCTGACCGGGCAGGTCACCGAGCAGTGCGTGCTCTACAGCGCGCTGGATGCCTACATTCGGCAGTACTCGGTGACCGTGCCGCGCGACGCAGTGGCCCACATCGACCCCGAACTGGGGGCTGCTGCGCTGCAGATGATGCAGCGCAACATGGACGCCGACCTGGTCGACGCCGCCGACTGCCTCGGCTAACGACCGAACCCGGCGTTGCGCAGCGCGTCGGCCATCGACCCGCTGGGCTCGCTGGTGTCACGGCGCCCAGAGCCCTTGCCGCGGGCCTGATTTCGACCGTCACGGCGGGGTTGGTTGCCGCCGTCGCGGCGCGGTGGCCGGGCGTCGCGCTTACCCTGGCCACGCTCGGGGCTGTCGTTGAGCCGCAAGCTCAAGCCGATGCGCTGCCGGTCGACGTCGACGTCGATCACCTTGACCCGGACCACCTGTCCGGACTTGACCACCTCGTGCGGATCGGAGACGAACCGGTCGGCCATCGCCGACACGTGCACCAGACCGTCCTGGTGCACGCCGACGTCGACGAACGCCCCGAACGCCGCGACGTTGGTGACCACGCCTTCGAGCACCATGCCGACCTTCAGGTCGGCGATCTTCTCGACGCCGTCGGCGAACGTGGCGGTGCTGAACGCCGGTCGCGGGTCCCGGCCGGGCTTCTCCAACTCGGCCAGGATGTCGGTGACGGTGGGGATGCCGAAGCGTTCGTCGGCGAACTCGCCGGGATCGAGACGGCGCAGCGACCGCTCGTTGCCGATCAACTCCGCCAGCGTGACCCCGGAGCGATCCAGGATGCGTCGCACCACCGGATAGGCCTCCGGATGCACCCCGGAAGCGTCCAGCGGGTCCGCGCCGTCGCGGATCCGCAAGAAGCCCGCGCACTGCTCGAATGCCTTGGGCCCCAGCCGGGGAACCTGCAGCAGATCGCGTCGGCTGCGGAATGCACCGCCCTGTTCACGGTGCGCCACGATGGACGACGCCAACGATTCGGTGATCCCGGAGACCCGGGCCAGCAGCGGCACCGAGGCGGTGTTGAGGTCGACGCCGACGGCGTTCACCGCGTCCTCGACCACCGCGTCGAGGCTACGAGCCAACGCACTCGGGGTGACGTCGTGCTGATACTGCCCCACCCCGATCGACTTCGGATCGATCTTGACCAGCTCGGCCAGCGGGTCCTGCAGCCGACGCGCGATCGACACCGCACCGCGCAGTGTGACGTCGAGTTCGGGTAGCTCCTGGGCGGCGTATGCCGATGCCGAGTACACCGACGCGCCGGCCTCGCTGACCATCGCCTTGACCGGAGCCTTGGCTCCGGCCGCCCGGATGTCGGCGATGAGTTCGGCGGCCAGGGCGTCGGTTTCGCGCGATGCGGTGCCGTTGCCGACCGCGATCAGTTCGACACCGTGCCGGGCCACCAGCGCCGCCAGCGTCGCCTTGGCCTGATCCCAGTGCTTCTGCGGTTGGTGCGGAAAGATCGCGCAGGTGTCGACCACCTTGCCGGTGCCGTCGACGACGGCGACCTTGACCCCGGTCCGATAGCCGGGGTCCAGCCCCAGGGTGGGCCGGGTGCCGGCCGGGGCGGCCAGCAGCAGGTCCTTGAGGTTGGTGGCGAACACCGCGACGGCGTCCTGTTCGGCGCGTTGCCGCAACCGGATGCGCGCGTCCACGGCGGCCGAGATCATCAGTTTGGCGCGCCAGGCCAACCGGACCGTGGTGGATAGCCACGGGGTGGCCGGCGCCGCCGAGGACAGGTCCACGCCCAGCGTCGAGGCGATCATCGACTGGTAGAGCTCATCGTCGCCACCGTCGAAGGTCAGCGCCAGGGCCTCTTCCTTTTCGCCGCGCAGCACCGCCAGCACCCGGTGCGACGGCATCTTCTCCAGCGGTTCGCTGAACTCGAAGTAGTCACGGAACTTCTGTGCGGCAGGGCTTTTCGCGGCGTCCTCGGACCAGGGCGCGGTGCGCAACGCACCGTCAGACCAGAACTTCTCCCGGATGGCGCCCACCAGCCCGGCGTCCTCGGAGACCCGCTCGATCAGGATCTGGCGCGCCCCGTCGAGTGCCGCCGCGACATCGACGACGTCGTCGTTGAGGAACTCGGCGGCCAGCTGTTCGGGGTCCAGACCGGGGTCGGCCAGCAGCCGGTCGGCCAGCGGCTCGAGGCCGGCTTCCCGAGCGATCTGAGCCTTGGTGCGCCGCTTGGGCTTGTAGGGCAGGTAGATGTCCTCGACCCGGGCCTTGGTGTCGGCGGCCAGCAGCGCAGCGCGCAACTCGTCGGTGAGCTTGCCCTGCTCCTCGATGGAAGCCAGCACCGCGGCCCGGCGCTGGTCGAGTTCACGCAGATAACCCAGGCGTTCCTCCAAGGTGCGCAGCTGGCCGTCGTCGAGGCTGCCGGTGACCTCCTTGCGGTAGCGCGCGATGAACGGCACGGTGGCGCCTTCGTCGAGCAGCGCGACGGCTGCGCCGACCTGTTGCTCACCGACGCCGAGTTCGGCGGCCAGGCGGGTGTTCACGGACTCGAGAGGGGCCACGGGTGCGCTCTGATTCACGTCGCAGGACCCTACAGAATCGGGGCGACAACTCGCGGTGACGGCGCGGCGTGTGTCGACGGCGGGTACGTGGCGAACTACACAGTCGAATGCCGCAGATATGAAGGGTGGTCCCGGCTGGGTTCGAACCAGCGACCTTCCGCGTGTGAGGCGGACGCTCTCCCACTGAGCTACGAGACCGTCATGTCCACCGATCGCAGCGCGAGGTGAACGACGCAGAACACTAGCACGGCTGCCAGTCCGAGCCAGAATCCCGCTTGCGAACTTACGCGTCGGCGTCCCGTGAAGTGGCTATACGCTAGGCGCATGAAACGTCTGGTCATCCTGAGCAGCGGTGTGTTCGGCGTGCTCGGCGCCCTGGCCGGCGCGCCCGCCGCACTCGCCGACGTCGACTTCACCTCACCGAGCGGCAACATCGGTTGCAGCATGTACACCGACTACGTGCGCTGCGACATCCGCGAACGCGATTGGTCACCGCCGCCCCGGCCGGCCGACTGCCCGACGGTCACCGGGTACGGGCAGGGCATCACGCTGCCGGTGGACGGCAGCCCGGAGATCGTCTGCGCCGGTGACACCGTGCTGGGCATGGGCGCCGCGCTGCCGTACGGCGAGACGCACAACGTCGGCGGACTGGCCTGCACCAGCGAACCGGCCGGGGTTATTTGCACCAATCCGTCGGGGTCGGGGTTCGAACTGTCCCGAGAGGGATACTCGCTGTTCTGAGCACGCGTTTGGCCCTGCCGAGCAAGGGATTTGTGTACGCGTGTGTCTGTGGACTATCGTTCTGCTTCGCGACGGGCGACGATCTCGCTCGTGGCACGCGGATGTAGCGCAGTTGGTAGCGCATCACCTTGCCAAGGTGAGGGTCGCGGGTTCGAATCCCGTCATCCGCTCGAAGGTGCAAGGCATCAACCCAGCGGTGGAGTGGCCGAGTGGTGAGGCAACGGCCTGCAAAGCCGTGCACACGGGTTCGATTCCCGTCTCCACCTCCAAAGTTCGTCCGGCGCGATTAGCTCAGCGGGAGAGCGCTTCCCTGACACGGAAGAGGTCACTGGTTCAATCCCAGTATCGCGCACCAGTTTTTCCCTTGCGGTTACGGTTCAATCGGGACCGCGTGAATCAGATGTGAATCGACTCGGTCCAGACCGAGCGGCATCTAGCCATCACCACCGCAGAATCCTCACCGTCTGTCACTCCCCGGACGACGGTCAACGTGTCAGGTATGACCGAGTCGACTGCTGCCGGGTGCGAACGTATGCCGAACCCGTCGGCTTGCGGACTTTAAGCGGCGGCCTGGACGACACCGTCGCAGCCCCGAACCGACACGCAAGACACCCATCAGAATTCCGTATGACCATCCAAACCCCACAGCCGGAGATTTCCTGCATATCCCGGTTTGATCGTTGACCGATCACCATAGTGGTCATACGCTCTTGGCAGATATGTCCACCACGCTCTCCAGGAGCGCTGCGCATGAGAGGTGGCGATGAGCGTGACCGACGCCGTCCCCAACGTCTTCGAAGCCGGACTCCCCACGTTCAGCTACGACTTCGACGCCACTCCGCACGACATCCTCGACGACGTCCGGGCCGCGCAAGCACGTTCGCCGATCGCCATCGGACCGCTCGGCCCGGAGATCCTGTCCTACGAGATGGTGCGCGATATTCTGCGCCACAACGGATTCCGCCTGCCGCCAGGCATCACGCTGGCGTCCCAGGGCATCACTTCGGGTCCGCTGTACGACAAGATGGCGAACAGCCTGCTGGGCCTGGATGGGCCGGCGCATGTCCGGTTGCGCAAACTCGTCGCCAAGGCGTTCACGCCTCGAGCTACGTCGCGGCTTCAAGACACCATCAGCGAGGTGATGAACGGGCTGATCGACCGGGTGGAAGACGCCGGCCGGTGCGACGTCGTGACCGACATCGCGTATTCCTACCCCACCCCGATCATCTGCGCCCTGCTCGGCGCGCCCCGCGCGGATTGGCAACTCTTCGCGGACTGGACCGCGGCGATCTTCAAGGCCCTCAACTTCCAGCCCGATCTCAGCTTCGACGAGTCCGCGATCATGCGTGCGTGGCGCGAACTCGACAGTTACGTCGATGACATGGTCATCGACCGGCGGGACCATCTCAGCGACGATCTGCTCTCCGAACTCATCCGCGCCGAGAGTGACGGGGACCGGCTCGACCTCGCCGAACTCCGCATGCTGGTGGCCGGGTTCTTGATGGCGGGCACCGACACCACGCGAAACCAACTGGCCGCGTCGGTGCAAGTGCTCTGCGAGCATCCGGACCAGTGGGCGCAGCTGCGTGAGCACCCCGAGTTCGCGATGCAGGCCGTGGAGGAGAGCATGCGCCACTCACCGGCTGGCGCCATCGTGCCCCGAGTTGCCGTCGACGACGTCGAGTTCGGTGGCTACCTGTTCCCGGCCGGAACCTTCGTCCTCGCGAACACCTTTGCAGCCAACCGAGATCCAGCGATCTACGCCGACGCCGACCGATTCGACATCACCCGCAGTGACCTCCCCCCGATTCTGACCTTCGGCGGCGGCGCGCACTACTGTCTCGGGGCGAACCTCGCCCGCCGGGAACTCGCCGAAGGACTCACCGTCCTCACCCGCCGCCTCACCAGCGTCCGCCTCGCCGGACCGGCACCATGGAAATCGTTGCTGGGCATGACCGGACCCACCACCTTGCCGATCGAGTTCACCAGCGAACGACTGGTGGCCACGGATGCGTAGTCGAGGTTGGGCGGGTTCCACGCCCGCCACCGACGAGGAAGCCATTTCCCGCATCCTGAGCGCGGTGGACGACGAGGTCGCCGAGCATGGCGCGGCGATCCGTCTCGCCGACGTCGCCCGCCGACTCGGCGTCACACGCCAAACGGTGTACCGCTACTTCCCCAATGCCGACGCGCTGCTCATCGCCAGCGCCATGCGTGCCGTCAACGGATTCATCGACCAGTTGGCAGCACACGCCGCTGGTCTCGACGACCCGGTCACCGCCATCGTCGAATGCGTGTCGTACGGAGTCGAGCGCCTCTCCGGTGATCCACAGTTGGAGAAGCTGCTGACCCAGCGAGCTGGCGGTGAAGCCGTCGTCTCCCTGACATCCGACACCGCGATCACGTTCTGCATAGCGGTGTTTCACCGCCTGGAAGTCGATTGGCGGCTGCACGGGTTCGACACCACCGCCCTGCGTGAACTCGCCGAGATGACTTTGCGCACCGTACAGTCCCTGCTGACCGACAGCGGCCCGCAACCGCGCAGCGGGGCTGCACTACGCAGCTTCGTAGCCCGATGGTTGGGCCCGGCAATCCTCTATCCAAGGTTCCGGTCGCTGGCGCAGATATGACGCGACCGTCGGTTCGTGCCGGCGACGAATCCAGCTGAGTTCTCGTTCATCCCCAGCCCACCCGCAACGGGCACACCCCGGTCGGCCGCACCTGCTTACGCTGCCGCCACGATCTGCAAGGACGCACGGGTGAGGAAGACAGTCATGACGATGCACACCCCGATACTCGCCGTGCTGCTGTCCGGTGCCGGCCTGCTGCTGGCCGCACCGGCCGCCGCCGAGGATTTCACCGGCCGCTACGAGTATTCGGCCACCGATGCCAAGCAGACCCACCATGCGACGTGGGAGGTGACCGCATGCGGCACCGACTGTCGCACCATCACCATCGGGACCACCCACAACCGGGCAGAACTGCACGGCAACAACTGGGTCTGGCAAGCCCGGTTCGCCGATGCATTCCTGTGCAGCGACGGTTCTGTGGTCGAAGGCGAGAAACGTTTCACCATCGACCCGGTCACGCTGCGCGGTCAGGTGCAGTCCCTGCCCGCCCCGGCCTGCGGCGCGGCATCGCTGGGCGTGCCTCCGCTGGACTTCACCTTGACCGCGGCCGACGGAACTACCTGAATTCCGCGCAGGGTGAGCCGAGCCCGACGAGCCGGCCCCGTGCCCGCAGCCGGCCGTCACGGCAGACAACGGATTGCTCACGGACCGGGATCCGATATGCGTCGGGAATGTCTATTTCGGATATCTCCGGGCTGTCGACACCAGAATTGCACCTAACAATCAGCGGCATGAGAGCCCCGCCAGAAAAATCTGACGAAATTGGCAACATCCGCTGTGACCTGCTATTTTCCATTGTCATCGGTGCGCGAAACGTATGGGTTCGACAAACTCGACCGCGCCGGGAAATGTAGCGTGGGCCATATAATGCGATAGCGCGTGATCGAGGCCACAGATTTTGGCGTGCCCGAATTCTTGTTGTTAGCGTTCCGCCGCATGTTCGCTCTCGTAACTTTGATGACGCTGGTCAATCAGGTGTCGGGCACGCCATACGTTCCCGGTGGCGATACGCCCCGCGGCACCGATTGCTCGGGCCTGGCGTCCTGGGTGGCCAACGTCGCCAGCGGCCGTCCCGCCTTCGGTGACCGGTTCCACACCGGCAACCAGGAGCGCGCCCTGCTGGCGCGTGGTTTCAAGTACGGCACCGCGCCGAACGCCGTGGTGATCGGCTGGAACAGCAGCCACACCGCGGTCACCCTGCCCGACGGCACGCCGGTCTCCAGCGGCGAAGGCGGCGGCGTCAAGATCGGTGGCGGCGGCGCCTACCAGCCGCAGTTCACCAAGCACATGTACCTGCCGATGGACCAGGTCGACCCGGCCGCGCTGCCGCCGGCCGAACCCGCCCCGCCGGCCCCGGAGTTCGCCCCGCCCGCCCCTGAGATCGTCCCGGCCGACGCGATGCTGCCTCCGCCGCCGTTCCCGGAACCCGCGCCGGCCCCGGTGGCGGGCACCGTGATGCTCGCCAGCGCCGAACTGCCCCCGCCGCCGCCCGCGGATCCGCTGGCGAACCCCTTCGGCGCACCGCCGGCCCCGCAGGACCCGATCGCCCCCGAGATGATCCCGGCCGACGCCGTGCCGCCACCGCCCGCCCCGGCGGCGCCGGTCGGCATCTGAGCCGACTTACCCCTCGCGGCGGGCCGCCAAGACCTCCACGACGCGCTCAGCCGCCATTGCGACACCCTCAGGTGCGGCTGCGCGCCCCGAGCCCAGGGGCGACGGCGCCCCGTCCGGGCCGGCGTCGCGGCCGGAACGCCGGCGACGCCGCCAGATCATCAGCGCGAACACGCTGATCCCGGCCAGGGCGAGCACACCGAGCAGCACCCCGGTGGCGCCGGGTCCCGTGCCCGCACCGGTCGGCGCATCCGAGGTCGGCGCAGTCACCGCCGGACCGGGTGGGGCCCCATCCACCGAGCCACCCGGATCGCCGGTGGCCAGCACGATCATGATGACCGCCAACAACGCCGCCACCAGCACCCCGGCCCCGACCAGGACGGCCACGATCCAGCGCAGCGGCATCCGGGTGGCGTAATCGGTGCTGCGGTAGGACAGCGGGTTGATCGTGGGCGCGAGGTTCTCGCCGGGCCGGGCGCGCGGCGCGGTGCCGACGGCCGCGGCGCGCAGCTTGCGGAGCTGGGTGCGCAACTCCGCCTCGTCGCCGGCCCACACCGCGTCGTCCATCCGCCGCACGGCCTCACCGACCGGTTCCCAGCGCTCCTCGGGCAGCGTCAGGCGGACCACCGAGGTCAACGCCTGCGACACCTCGTCGATCAGATCGACCGGCAAGTCCTGGGCCACACCGCAGCATGGTAATCGTCAACCCAGTTCCAGCTGGGCTCCGCTGGCCAAGGCACTGGCTTCGCTGTCCGGCACTACCTGAGGTGTGCCATCATTCGATGATGCGCCGACCCGTTGCCGTCCTGCTCACCGCCGTCGCAACGCTGCTCTCCGTGCTGGTCCTCGCGCCGGGGGCAGCGGCAAATCAAGATGCGCCGCTGGGCCGCATCGGCGACACCCTGCGCCTGCAGGACGACGCCACGGGCATCATCGCCGACGTCAGCGTGCTCAGCATCGAGCCGTCCGAGATTCCGCCCGGTTTCGGGTATCCGCCGCGGCCGCCGCGCCAGCAGGTGTGGAAGGCCAAAGTCGCCGTCCAGGTGGTGGCAGCGCCCAATCCGTACGCGATCGCCAAGTCCTGGGTGTTCAACGGCGCCACCATGACCGGTGACGCTTACCAACCCCGCAACACCGACGCTCCCGAGGATCTGCAGAACGGTCTGCACAATGCGCCCGCCGGCGCCACGGTCGGCGGTTTCGTCTACTGGGACTGCTACCGCGACCTGGTCACCCACGTCGTGGTGACCAACCGGAAAGACGGTGTGCGGCTGGCGCAATGGACCGTCTGAGGTGCGCTGCCAGGTAATCGCAGCCACACCCGAGGACCTCGACGAACTGGCAACCGTCGCGACCGCGACCTTCGCACTGGCCTGCCCGCCGGGCACCCGCCCCGAAGACATCGCAGACTTCACCGCCACCGAGTTGTCCGCGGCCCGGTTCGCCGACTACCTGGCCGACCCGGCCCGCTTGGTGTTGACCGCACGCAACCCGGCGAATGGACCAATTGTGGGCTACGCCATGCTGATTCGCGGTGCACCGGCAGACCCGGACGTGCGCCGGGCGGTGCCCAACAGCAACACCGCAGAGTTGTCGAAGTGCTACGTGGTGCCCGAACAGCACGGCGGCGCGGTGGCCTCGGCCCTGATGAACGCGGCGGTGGAGCACGCCCGCAGCTGGGATGCGGATCAGCTGTGGCTCGGTGTCAACCAGCAGAACGAACGCGCGCAGCGGTTCTACCGCAAGCACGGCTTCGTCGTCGCCGGCACCAGAACCTTCCAGCTGGGCAGCCGGCTCGAGCACGACTACGTGATGCTGCGCACGCTCGCCGGCTGAGCGCCCCGGGCTGACTACAGGTCCATACCGGCTGCGGTCAACGCCAGCAGACGCGATGTGGCGCGCAGGTACTTCTTGCGGTACCCCCCGGCGAGCATCTCCTCGCTGAAGATGGTGTCCAGCTTCGCACCCGAGGCCACCACCGGGATACCGGCGTCATAGAGCCGGTCGGTCAGCGACACCAGCCGCAACGCGACGTTTTGATCGTCGAGGCCGTGCACCCCGGTCAAGAACACCGCCCGCACATCTTCGATCAGGGTCAGGTACCGCGACGGGTGCATGGTGGCCAGGTGCGCGCACAGTGCGTCGAAGTCATCCAGGGTGGCCCCGGCGGCGCGCGCGGCCCGCTCACTGATCTGCTCGTCGGTCAGCGGCTCCGGAGCCGGTGGCAGCCCGCGGTGCCGGTAGTCGGGTCCTTCGATGCGCACCGTGGTGAAGATCGCCGACAGGGTGTGGATCTCGCGCATGAAGTCCTGCGCGGCGAACCGGCCCTCGCCGAGCTGCTCGGGCAGCGTGTTGGAGGTCGCGGCGATGGACACCCCGCGCTCGACGAGTTGCGAGAGCATCCGCGACACCAGCGTGGTGTTGCCGGGATCGTCGAGCTCGAACTCGTCGATGCACACCACCACGTAATCGGCCAGCAGTTCGATGCACTCGGTGAAGCCGAACACCCCGGCCAACTGGGTCAGCTCACCGAAGGTCGCGAACGCCGCCGGGCCGGCGCCCGCCGCGGCCAAGGTGTAGTAGGTGGACGCCAACAGGTGGGTCTTGCCCACGCCGAAGCCGCCGTCGAGATAGATCCCGACACCGGGCAGCACTTCGCGCTTGCCGAACAGCTTCTTCTTGCCGTTCCGCCGGTTGACCGCGTCGACGCAGAACTGCCGACATTTTTCGACTGCAGCGGCTTGCGTCGGTTCGGCCGGATCGGGCCGGTAGCTGTCGAAGCTGACGTCGTTGAACGTCGGTGGTGGGACCAGCTGAGCGATCAGGCGTTCCGGCGACACCGTGGGGTGCCGGTCGACGAGATGGGGGGCGGACATGCAGGGAACTGTAGCGACGTGCTGCAATCGTCCCCATGGCCGAACCCGACGCTGGGACGCAGCTCACACTCCTGCACGGCACCGAGCCGGTTGCGCTCACCGAACTCCCCCGGCTGTACGCCTACCCGGCCGAGCTGAGCCGCTGCTGGGTGCGGTCCAACTTCATCAGCACGGTCGACGGCGCCGCCGCCGCCGACGGCAAGACCGGCGCCCTGGGCGGCCCCGGGGACCGCGCGCTGTTCCAACTCATGCGGGAACTGGCCGACGTCATCTTGGTCGGCGCGGGCACCGTGCGGGTGGAGAACTACGGCGGAGCCAAGCTCGGCGCGCCGGCCCGAGTGGCCCGACAGCAGCGCGGGCAAGCCGAGATGCCGCCGATCGCGATCGTCACCCAGGCCGGCAACCTGGACCGGGACATGAAGGTGTTCACCCACACCGAGGTGTCCCCTCTGGTGCTGACCTGCACAAACGCCGTCGACACCACCCGCCGCCGACTCGGCGGCGCGGCCGAGGTACTGAACTGCTCCGGCCCGGACGCCGACGCCGTCGACGTCACCGTGGTGCTCGACGTGTTGGCTGCGCGCGGCCTGCCGCGGGTGCTGACCGAGGGCGGGCCGCAACTGCACGGCAGCCTCATCGAAGCCGGCCGGCTCGATGAGCTGTGCCTCACGCTGGCCCCGATGTTGGCCGGCGGTCAGGCCCCCAGAATCGTCACCGGGCTGGGTCAGGACCTGACCGCGATGCGCCGCGCTCACCTGCTCAGCGACGACGCCGGCTATCTGTACAGCCGCTACGTGCGCGCCGATCGCTAATGTGGGGGCCATGATCCGGCCCGCCCCGACCGCGGCGATCCTCGCTGCGGTGGCTTCCCTGCTGCTCGGTTCGGTGACGGCGTGCGCGCCGGGCCTGGCCCCCGATCCACGGTTTGCCACCGATTCCGGTCACCACTCCGAAAGTGGGCCGATCACCGAGGCCGCGCCGGAAGGGCCGCCGGAGATCGCGGCACCGCAAAGCGAGCTGGCCTGGAGCGAGTGCACTTCGCGGGTGTTCGCCGACGCCGGCCTGCCCGCGCCCGCCGGCGTAACCGTGGAGTGCGCCGACTTCGACGCCGATCTGGATCCGATCGGCGGCGCCGCCGGGAGTCTGACGATCGGCGCCGTGCGCGCCCACTCGGTGGCCACCCCGGCCGACGCCGGCCCACTGGTGTTCACCACCGGCACCGATCTGCCGAGTTCGGTGCAGCTGCCGGTGTGGCTGTCGCGGGCCGGCGCCGACGTGCTGGACACCAACCCGATCGTGGCCGTCGACCGGCGCGGCATGGGCCTGTCGAGTCCGGTGGACTGCCGCGACGTCTACGACCGACAGGAGATGCGCGACCAGACCCAGTTCCAGTCCGGCGACGACCCGGTGGCCAATCTGGGCGCGGTCACGGTGACGGCGACCACCGACTGCACCGACACCATCTCACCGGGTGACTCGGCCTACGACAACGCGCACGCCGCCGAGGACCTGGAGAAGCTGCGCAGCCTGTGGGATGTGCCCACGCTGGCCCTGCTGGGCATCGGCAACGGCGCCCAGGTTGCGTTGGCCTACGCCGGCTCCCACCCCGAGAAGGTCTCCCGGCTGATCTTGGATTCCCCGCTTGCACTCGGGATCGGCGCAGAAGCCGCCGCCGAGCAGCAGGTCCAAGGCCAGCAGGCGGCATTCGATGCATTCGTTGCGCAGTGCGCCGCGGCCAACTGTGCGCTCGGGCCCAACCCCAGGGCCGCCGTCGACGCCCTGTTGGACGCGGCCCGGGCCGGCAACGGACCGGGCGGGGCGTCGGTGTCGACGCTGGCCGAGGCCATCGTCACCGCGCTGGCCTATCCCGAGGGTGACCGCACCGCCAACACGAATCGGCTCGCCGATGCGCTGGCCGCCGCGCGCCGCGGCGACGACGGCCCGGTCACCGGGTTGATCAACGAGGCCCAGGCGCTGCGCGGCACCGACGGGCAATTCATCAACCGGTGCGGTGATGCGCTGAACCGCCCGACCCCGGACCGCGTCCGCGAGCTCGTGGTGTCCTGGGGCAAGCTCTACCCGCAGTTCGGCACCGTGGCCGCGTTGAACATGGTGAAGTGCCTGCACTGGCCCAGCGGCTCGGCCGCCGAGGACCCCAAGGATCTCGGCATCGACGTGCTGCTGCTCGGCGGAGCCAACGACCCGATCGTCGGCTCCGAAGGCGTGGCCGCCACCGCCGCGACCATCATCAACGCGGGCGCGGCCAGCAAACGGGTGATCTGGCAGGGCATCGGGCACGGCGCCAGCGTGTACTCGGACTGCGCGCTCGGGCCGCTGCGCGGCTACCTGGAATCCGGTGAGCTGCCCGGCACCGACACGTTCTGCCCCGCCTGAGCGGACCACCGGACACCCCGGTGTACGGTGCGGTCGTGACGGCGACCGAATCCCGACCCACGGACCCCCGCCCAGGCCTCATCGACCGCCTGCTGGCCGGGCTGCGACCACGCACCAGCGCACCGTCCACCGCCGAGGTGGTGCGCAGTGCGCTGTGGCCGCTGGCCATCATGGCGATCATCCACCGCAGCTACGTGCTGGCCGCCAACGGCTACATCACCGACGACTTCGGCCCGGTCTACAACGCGGTCAGCAACCTGCGTCGCGGCCTGCCGATCTACGCCGAGAACTTCGACTACGTCGACCCGCACTACCTGTACCCGCCGGGCGGCACCCTGCTGATGGCGCCGTTCGGCTATCTGCCGGTGTTCGCCGCGCACAACTGGTACGTCGCGCTCAACACCGTCGCGATGATCGCCGCCGCCATGCTGCTGGTGCGGATGTTCGGCTTCTCGCTCAAATCGGTGGCGCTGCCCGCGCTGCTGCTGGCGATGTTCTGCACCGAATCGGTCACCAACACCATCGTGTTCACCAACATCAACGGCGCCATCCTGCTGGGCGAAGTGCTGTTCTTGCGCTGGCTGCTGGCCGGCGGGGCGCGCGCTGAACTGCTGGCCGGGGTGGCGATCGGACTCACCCTGGTGGTCAAACCGGTGCTGGCGCCGCTGCTGCTGCTGCCGTTCCTGAACCGGCAATGGGGCGTGTTCGTCACCGCTTTCGGCGTCCCGGTGTTCTTCAACGCGCTGGCCGTGCTGAGCCCGATCGAGCGGCTGCGGGTGAGCGACCCGATGAACTTCGTCAACCGCACCCTGCCCTACCTGATGGAGACCCGGGATTACTTCAACTCCTCGGTGGTGGGCAACGGCACCTACTACGGTCTGCCGGGCTGGCTGATCCTGGGCCTGCGGGTGTTGTTCGTGCTGCTGGCCGCGGTGAGCCTGTGGCTGCTCTACCGCTACTACCGCACCCGGGACCCGCTGTTCTGGATGCTGACCTCCTCGGGCGTGCTCCTGGTCACGTCCTGGCTGGTGCTCTCCCTGGCGCAGGGCTACTACTCGATGATGCTGTTCCCGTTCTTGATGACGGTGGTGCTGAAGAATTCGGTGCTACGCAACTGGCCGGCCTGGTTGGCCAGCTACGGGTTCTTGACCATGGACCGCTGGTTGATGTGGCGCTGGCCCACCACCGGCCGATTCCTGGAGTACATGAAGATCACCTACGGCTGGTCGCTGTTGCTGATCGTGGTGTTCTGCGTGTTGTTCTACCGCTATCTGGACGCTCGGGCCGAGGACCGCCTGGACGACGGCATCGACCCGCCGTGGATGACGCCGGACCGGCGGCAGGCTAGCGTGGATGCATGACCGGACAGCCCACCGATCTGCCTGCCCCGAAAGTCACCCTCACCGATGACGAGTGGCGTCAGCGGCTGACCCCCGAGGAGTTCGCGGTACTGCGTCGGGCCGGCACCGAGCGCCCCGGCGTCGGTGAGTACACCAACACCCGCACCGAGGGGATCTACAACTGCCGCGCCTGCGGCGTCGAATTGTTCCGCAGCACAGAGAAATTCGAGTCGCACTGCGGCTGGCCGTCGTTCTTCGACCCGTCCCACTCGGATGCGGTGCTACTGCGCCCGGACGACTCGCACGGTATGCACCGCGTCGAGGTGCTGTGCGCCAACTGCCATTCGCATCTGGGCCACGTGTTCAGCGGTGAGGGCTACCCGACGCCGACCGATCAGCGCTACTGCATCAACTCCATCTCGCTGCGGCTGGTGCCGGCCGAGTAGCGGTATCCGACCGCGCCGGCTACGGCAGCGCGGTGACGATGTCCTCGATGCTGCGCCGCGGACCGGTGAAGAACGGGGTTTCCTCGCGGACGTGCCGACGCGCATCGGTGTAGCGCAGTTTCCACATCAGTTCGACGATGCGGGCCAGATCGGGGCCTTCGAAGGCCAGCACCCACTCGTAGTCGCCGAGCGCGAACGCCGGCACGGTGTTGGCCCGCACATCCGGGTATTCGCGGCCCTCCATGCCGTGTTCGACGAGCATCCGGCGGCGCTCGTCGTCGGGCAGTAGGTACCACTCCAGTGACCGCACGAACGGGTACACGCACACGTAGTCACCGGCGGGCTCACCGGCCACGAACGACGGGATGTGGCTCTTGTTGAATTCGGCCGGCCGGTGCAACGCGGCCACACTCCAGACCGGTTCGGAGACCCGGCCCAGTTGGGTGCGGCGGAAACCGGTGTAGGTGGCTTGCAGGTCCTCGATCCGCTCGGCGTGCGTCCAGAACATGAAGTCGGCGTCGCCTCGCATGCCGGCCACGTCGTAGATGCCGCGGACCACGACGCCCTTGTCCTCCTGCTGTTTGAAGAAGGTTGCGGCATCGTCGATCACCTCGGTTCGGTCCTCCCCGAGTTCGCCCGGGATCACGGCGAACACCGAGATCATCATGTACCGCGTGGTGGCGTTGAGTTTGTCGTAATCCAGCTTGGCCATGCCATCCATGGTGCCACTGTCGGCCGCCCCGTCGACTGTCGGGTCAATTACCCCGTGGCGTGCGGTTTTTAGCGTCCCAACTGCAGCGACTCCACGGCTTTGCCGGCCGCGGCCACACAGGCCGGCACCCCGATGCCGTCCAGGAACGCCCCGGCGACGGCCAGACCGGGCGGCAGCCCGGCCCGGATCTCGGCGGCCAGGCGGGCATGTCCGGGCGCGTACTGCGGCATCGCGTCGAGCCAGCGCTGCACCCGGACGTCCACAGGTTCGACATCGATGCCGAACACCGTCGCCAGATCGGACACCGCCCAGCTGACCAAGGTGTCATCGGAGGTGTTGGCCGCGATGGTGTCGCCGAACCGGCCGAACGACAACCGCAGCAACTCGACGTTGCCGCGCTGCCCCCACTTGCGGCCCGACAGCGTGATCGCCTTGGCGTGCAACCGTTCCGAACTGGCCACCAGCACCCCCGACTGCTGTGGCAACGGCGTGCCGCCGGGCACTGCGAGCGCCACCACCGCCGAGGACGCAGTCTGGATCCGGGCCGCGGCGCCGGCATTGGCGGCGGCTATCGGGGCCAGTAGCGGCGCCAGCCGCGGTGCCGGCAGCGCCAGCACAACGGCGTCGGCAGGATGTTCGACGCCCTCGTCGTCGCACACGATCCAGCCGCGGCCGTCGCGCATCAGGGCCCGGACTGCGCGCTGCTGCCACACCAATGCGCTGGCCGCCTGCAGCGCGGTCAGCAGCACCTGATAGCCGCCGTCCACCGCACCGAAGATCGGGGCGCTCGGGCCGGTCGGCAACACCGAGCGCACGGCCTCGCTCAGGCTGGGTGCCCCCCGGTCCAGCGCCGCGGCCACCGTCGGGACCGCCGAACGCAGACCGATGCTGGCCGCCGACCCCGCGTACACCCCGGCCAGCATGGGGTCCACCGAACGGGCCACCACCTGTTCACCGAACCGGTCGGCGACGAGTTCGGCGACCGTCGGATCGGCGCCTGCCCGCCACGGCAGGGCGCGGCGCGGCTCCTCGGTCATCCAGGCCGCGGTGCGCGCGTCGATCAGCTCACCCATGCCGCCCGGCGAACTGGGAATGCCGTTGACCGTGCCGGTCGGCAGCGGGTACAGCCGGGCGCCGGCGTAGATCAGCGGACGCACGCCGGTAGTGGAACGCTGCGCATCGGCCAGCCCCAGCTCGGCCAGCAGCGCCGGCACCTCGGGGCGGCGCACCACGAACGCTTCGGCACCCACGTCCAGCGGCTGGCCGCCCACCTGTTCGGTGCGCAAGATACCACCGAGCCGATCGGCCGGATCGAACACCGAGATGGTGGCGTCCGGCCCGACCGCGCGGCGCAGCCGGTACGCCGCCGTCAGCCCGGAGATGCCTCCCCCGACGACGGCATAGCGGCGGTTCACAACGAGTGCACCAGCGCCACCAGGTCGGTGAGCAATCCGGCGTCGGTGGCCGGCAACACGCCGTGGCCCAGGTTGAACACGTGCCCGGCCGCACCGGCCGCGACCGCGGCCCGGCCGTCGGCGACAACGGCGCGCGCGGCCCGCTCGGTGGGTTCCCAGCCGGCCAGCAGCACCACCGGATCCAGATTGCCCTGCACTGCATGTCCGGGCTGGATGCGGGCGGCGGCATCGACCAGCGCGGTGCGCCAATCCACCCCGACCATGTGGCCGGCGCCCGGCCCCAACGCTTCGGACATGGCGCCCAGCAGTTCGGCGGTGCCGACCCCGAAATGCGTCATCGGCACCCCGGCCGCGCCGACCTCGGCGAACACCCGGGCGCTGTGCGGCAGCACGTACTCGCGGTAATCGGCCAGGGCCAGCGTGCCGGCCCAGGAATCGAACATCTGGATGGCATCCACCCCGGCCGCCAACTGCAGCTGCAGGAACCCGATCGTGACGTCGGCCAGCGCGCTCATCAGGGCATGCCAGGTGTCCGGCTCGCCCAGCATCATCGCCTTGGTGCGTTCGTGATGCTTGCTGGGGCCGCCTTCGACCAGGTAGGAGGCCAGCGTGAACGGGGCCCCGGCGAAACCGATCAGCGCAACGTCGCCGAGTTCGCGGGTCAGCGCGGTGACCGCGCTGGTCACCGGCTCGAGCTGGTCAGCGTCCAGTGGACGCAGGGCTGCCACGTCAGCGGCCCGACGGATCGGCGTGTCGATCACCGGCCCGACGTCGGGGACGATGTCCAGCCCGATGCCGGCCGCGCGCAACGGCACCACGATGTCGGAGAACAGAATCGCGGCGTCGACTCGATGCCGGCGCACCGGCTGCAGCGTGATCTCGGTCACCAACTCGGCGTTGAAACAGGAGTCCAACATGCCGTGATTGGCCCGCAGGGCACGGTATTCGGGCAGGGAACGGCCGGCCTGACGCATGAACCACACCGGCACATGGGACGGTGTACGGCCCGATGCCGCGGCCAGATACGGCGAGTCGGGCAGGTCACGACGGGTAGTCATCGGCTCACATGCTGCCATTGTCGGCTCGAGGCCGCCAAAACGGCGCGCCTGCCACCGACCGGGGCCCGACAGGTCTACCGTCAATCGGCGTGACCTCCGGTGAACCGGCTGAATTCCGCGCCGCTGTTGCGGCGATGAGCGCCGCCACCGTGCGGCCGGAAATCGAGCTGGGGCCGATCCGGCCGCCGCAGCGGCTGGCGCCGTACAGCTATGCCGTCGGCGCCGAGGTCAAGCACCCCGAAGTCGCGCAGATCCCCGAACAGTCCGATGGTGACGCGTTCGGGCGGCTGATCCTGCTGCACGACCCCGAGGGCGCCGATGCCTGGGACGGCACCATGCGGCTGGTCGCCTACATCCAGGCCGACCTGGACTCCAGTGAGGCGATCGACCCGCTGCTGCCCGAGGTGGCCTGGAGCTGGCTGGTGGATGCCCTGGAGGTGCGCCGGGAGCATGTCACCGCGCTGGGCGGCACCGTCACCGCCACCACCTCGGTGCGCTACGGCGACATCTCCGGCCCGCCGCGCGCGCATCAACTGGAGATGCGGGCCTCCTGGACCGCGCTGACCTCCGAACTCGATCTACACGTGCAGGCGTTCTGCGAGGTGCTCGAACATGCCGCAGGCCTGCCGCCGGTCGGGGTGACCGATCTCGGCTCCCGTTCCCGCGCGTAACCGATGACCGCATCCCAGACCTCGCCCGACGATGCCACCGGACCCGATCTCGTCGAAGCCGCAGCTCGCGACGATGCGGCACGGACCGAGTTCCCCGAACCGATCCCGCTGGTCGCGCCGGCCGACGGTGTCCCCCAGGTGGCGGTGTACGCCGACCAAATCGCTTCGGCCGCAGAGTTTCTGGCCTCGGGTTCGGGTCCGTTCGCAGTTGATGCCGAACGCGCTTCGGGGTTCCGCTACTCCAACCGCGCCTATCTGATCCAGATCCGCCGGGCCGGGGCCGGCACGGTGCTCATCGATCCGGTCAGCCACGGCCGCGACCCGCTGACCACCATGGCGCCGGTCGCCGAGGTGCTGGACACCGACGAGTGGATCCTGCACGCGGCCGACCAGGACCTGCCCTGCCTGGCCGAACTGGGTATGCGGCCGCCGGCGCTGTATGACACCGAACTGGCCGGCCGGCTGGCCGGCTTCGACAAGGTGAACCTGGCCGCCATGGTGCACCGGTTGCTGGGGCTGGGACTGGCCAAGGGGCACGGCGCGGCCGACTGGTCCAAACGTCCACTGCCGGAATCCTGGCTCAACTACGCCGCGTTGGACGTCGAGGTGCTCATCGAACTGCGCTACGAGATCGCCACGGTGCTCGACGAGCAGGGTAAGACCGATTGGGCCGCAGAGGAATTCGAGCATCTGCGGACCTACCAGGCGCAACCCACCCGGCGCGACCGGTGGCGGCGCACCTCGGGCATCCACAAGGTGCGCAACCGTCGTGCACTGGCCGAGGTACGCGAGTTGTGGCTCGCGCGCGACCACATCGCCCGGCGCCGCGATGTCGCGCCCGGCCGGATCCTGCCCGACTCGTCGATCATCGCCGCGGCGCTGGCCGACCCCAAGAGCGTCGAGGAGCTGACCGCGCTGCCGGTGTTCGGCGGGCCGAAACAGCGTCGCAGCGCCCACATCTGGCTGGCCGCCCTGGACGCCGGCCGCAACGACCCAGAGCCGCCGGCGGCGTCCGAACCGCACAACGGCCCGCCCCCGGCGGTGCGCTGGAGCAAACGCAAACCCGAGGCGGCGGCGCGGCTGGACGCGGCCCGCGCCGCGCTGGCTGAGGTGTCGGAACGGGTCGGCATCCCGAGCGAAAACCTGCTGTCCCCCGAGCTGGTGCGCCGACTGTGCTGGGACTGGACGGCCGGACCGGATACCGCCGAGCGGATCGACGCGTTCCTGGCCGCTGCAGGAGCCCGCAGCTGGCAACGGGCGCTGAGCGTACCGGCGCTCGCCGAGGCGCTGAGCGGGTCTTAGGGCTGCGCGAACAGCTGCGCCACGAACGGCGTCGAGTCGCGCATCGAGGCCAACACCGCGCTGGAGTGGTCGTCGTCGGGATAGACCTGCAGCTGGACCTGTTGGCCGGCGGCCCGCAACTGCTCGGCGAAGTTCAGGGTCAGCTCGGGTGGCACGTCACGGTCGAGCAGGCCGACGCCGAGGAAGATGGGCCGATCGAAACCGGACTGTGGAGTGCCCAGGTACTGGTCGACGAATTCGACGTAGCCGGGCAACCGGGCGGGCGCCGCGGCGAAGAATCCGGGAATCGTCATGTCGGTGAGCGCGTCGGCGAGTTGGTGCACGCACAACGTCTCGGCCTGCTCGGCGGCGGCAAGGCCGGCCGGGGTGAGCACCTGGTCCAGACCCAGCGCCGGGTTCGCCTCGCGCAGCGCCGCCACGATGTAGGCGGTGTAGGCGTTGGCGACCGGGGCCAGATTGGCCGGGGTCTCCATGTCCGGGCCGGCCTGGGCGACCAGCCGCGAAACGTTGGCCGGTGTGCCGGTGGCAACCACACCCCGGTAGTCCAGACCCGAGCCGGCGCTGAATTCGGTTGCCCAGCGCGCGGTATCGATGGCCGCTCCCCCACCCTGGGACTGGCCGACCACGGCCCACTGCGGGGACAGCGGCGCGTCGAGTTCGTGCGCGGCGATCACCGCGTCGACGATGCCGTGCGCGGTGGCGGTGCCGTTGAGGTAGCTCATCAGGCCGGGCGTTCCCAGACCGACGTAGTCGGCGGCCACCACCGCGTAACCCTGATCCAGCCAGTGCGACAGGTACTCGTTGTCGCGCGGGCTGCGCGGGTGCGCCGACGGCGTGCAGTCGTCACCCAGCCCGACGGTGCCGTGGGCCCAGGCGATCACCGGCCAACCACCTTCTGGCGCCGGGCTTTTCGGCGTGAAGAGCACGGCGGTGCCGACCGCGGGTCGATCGTGCTGATCGACCGTCGCGTACAGGTACCGGTAGGCGGCGGCCGCACCGGCCACCGACAGCGCCGGATCGAGCGGTTCGGAGATGATCCAGGAACCGGGCGCCGGGATGTGCTCCGAGTAGAACCGGGCATCCAGACCAGACCAGTTGGGTGCGGCAGTCGGTGCCGCCGTCGCAGCCGGCAGGCCGCCGAACAGCAACGCCGCCGCGGCGACCACGATGACACCGATGCTCCGAAGGCTCGTCACGCTGCCACCCTAAGCCACTGCGACGTCGAACGGCCCGACTGGCTCAGTCCAGGGGTTGACCCACCGCGGAGTCGTTGACCGAACTGCCCAGCGCGGCAATCCAACCGGTGATCCGGCGGGCCACGTCCTGGGCGGTCAGGCCGATCTGGGACAGCAGTTCACCGCGGGAGGCGTGTTCCAGGAATGCTTGCGGCACACCGACGTCGCGGCACGGCACGTCGATCTCGGCATGCCGCAGCGCAGCCGACACCGCCGATCCGATACCGCCGGCTACCCCGTTGTCCTCGCAGGTGACCACCAGCTTGTGGGTGCGTGCCAACGCGTGGATCGGCTGCGGAACCGGCAGCACCCAACGCGGATCCACCACCGTGACCCCGATGCCCTGATTGCGCAGCCGCTCGGCGATCGCCAGTGCAGTCGATGCCATCGCGCCCACCGCCACCAGCAGCACATCGGCCGACAGCGACTCCGCGGGTTCGGCCAGGATGTCGACGCCGTCCTGGCGGCGCACCGCGGGCACATCCACGCCGACGTCGCCCTTCGGGAAGCGCAGCGCGGTGGGGCCGTCCTTGACGGCGAGCGCTTCGCGCAGTTCTTCGCGCAGCCGGGCGCCGTCGCGCGGAGCCGCCACTCGGATGCCGGGCACGACGCCCAGGATCGACAGATCCCACATCCCGTTGTGGCTCGCGCCGTCCGGGCCGGTGACACCGGCGCGGTCGAGCACCAGGGTGACCGGGAGCTGATGCATGGCAACGTCCATCAGCAGCTGGTCGAAAGCCCGATTGAGGAAGGTGGAGTAGATCGCCACCACCGGGTGCAAGCCGCCCATGGCCAGGCCGGCCGCCGAGGTCATGGCGTGCTGCTCGGCGATGCCGACGTCGAACAGCCGGTCCGGGTAGCGGGCCCCGAACGCCGACAGCCCGGTGGGGCCGGGCATGGCGGCGGTGATCGCCACCACGTCGCGGCGCCGCGCGGCGATCCGGATCAGCTCGTCGGAGAACGTCGCGGTCCAGCCGGGGGCGGCTACGGACGTGGCCAGTCCGGTGACCGGGTCGATGACGCCGCAGGCGTGCATCTGCTCAGCCTCATCGGCCTCGGCCGGTCCGAACCCGTTGCCCTTGCGGGTGACCACATGGACGATCACCGGCGCATTGAATCCGCGGGCGTGGCGCAGCGCGGCCTCCACGGCGTGCTCGTCGTGGCCGTCGATCGGGCCGACGTACTTCAGACCGAGGTCGGTGAACATGGCCTGCGGCTGTAGCGCGTCCTTGATGCCGGCCTTGACCGAGTGCATGCAGTGGTAGCAGAACTCGCCGATCACCGGCACCCCGCGCACCACTTCGCGGCCCTTCTCCAGGATCTTCTCGTAGCCGGGCTGCAGCCGCAGCGCAGCCAGGTGATCGGCCAGACCGCCGATCGTGGGTGCGTAGCTGCGACCGTTGTCGTTGACCACGATCACCACCGGCAGCTTGGCCGCGGCGATGTTGTTCAGCGCTTCCCAGCACATGCCGCCGGTCAGGGCTCCATCGCCGACCACGGCCACCACGTGCCGGTTGCGGTGCCCGCTGAGTTCGAAGGCCTTGGCCAGGCCGTCGGCGTAGGACAGCGCCGCCGAGGCATGGCTGGATTCGACCCAGTCATGGTCGCTCTCGGCGCGGCTCGGATAACCCGACAGCCCGTCCTTCTTGCGCAGCGTGTCGAAGTCACCGGCCCGGCCGGTCAGGATCTTGTGCACATAGGACTGATGCCCGGTGTCGAAGATGATCGGGTCGTACGGCGAATCGAAGACCCGGTGCAGGGCGAGCGTCAGCTCGACGACACCCAAATTGGGTCCCAGGTGCCCCCCGGTGGCAGCCACCTTGTGGATCAGGAAATCGCGGATCTCCTTGGCCAAGTCACCGAGCTGTGACTGTGAAAGGTGCTGCAGATCAGCGGGACCGCGGATCTGTTCAAGCATCCCGCCAGTGTACGCAGAACCTCGGCGCCGGCCCCGGAAGGTACGCTACGGTGACTGCCAGCAAATTCACAGGTCGGTGCCCAAGATCGGCTGGACGCAGACGGGTATGACGACGTCAGGACCCGTTCCGGCCCGAGTCGCCGCTGCGGCGAGAGCAACGGAGGGACTCGTTGATGAATCGCGTCACGTCCCCCGTCGAGGCCCGCGAAGCACCCACCCGCGGTGACCAACTCGTCTACCTGGTGGCCCCGGGCGGGCACCCCAACTACGGCGACGAATTCATCCTGCGGTCCTGGCTGCGCTACCTGGCCCGGGTCCGGCCCGATGCGCACGTCGTGGTGGACTGCCACACCCCCGGGCAGGCCGCGGTGCTGCTCAAGCGCGCTCACCCGCGGGTCAGCTTCGTCGACACGCTGTGGCGGATCTGTTTTGAGACCGCGCAGCTGCCGGTCGCAGACGCGGTGACCGAGGCCCGCTCAGTGCTCGCCGAGCCGGGGCGGATGCCGCGTCTGGTCTCGGGGGTTGAGCTGCTCGCCCGCGCGCCGATCGTGCACCTGATCGGCGGCGGCTACCTGAACACGGTGTGGCCGCACCATCTGTCTCTGCTGGCCGCCGCGGGTGCGGCCGCCCGGCAGTTCGGCACCCGGGCGGTGGCCACCGGGCAGGGATTGCTGCCGGTCGGTGACGCCGACCGGCAGGCGTTGCTGCGGCAGCTGTGCGCCGAGTTCGCGGTCTTCGACGTGCGCGACCGCCCGTCCCTGCAGGCGCTGGCCGGCGCCGGATCCCTGACCGGCGACGACGCCTGGCTCGGCGTTGCCGACCCCGGCGTCTACGACACCGTCTCACCGGCCGTCGAACGCGACTTCGTGTTCTGCCTGCAGTCGGACCTGATGACCGACTTCGACGGCGGCCGGGGCACCGACGGCCTGGCCGCGGTGGTCAAGGAGATGACCGAGAGCTGGCACCTGGACGGCCGCACGGTGGCCTTCGTCGAGTGCATCCCCGGCCCCGACCGGATCGTCTACGACCAGGTCGCCGGCCTGTTGCCGGGTGCGGTCTTCATGCCGTTCAGCGAGCTGTGGCAGCGCGGTCTGCCGGCGCGGGCCGGGCAAAGGTGGATCAGCACCCGGTTCCATCCGCACCTGCTGGCCGCTGCGGCCGGCGCCGGCGGCATCGCGGTGTCCGGCCATCCGGACTACTACTCGGTCAAACACCAGTCGTTGACCGACGCCGGATCACGCTGGCAGATCATCGATTCCGCCACCGTGCCGCCGGCCCCACCGCCGGCCGGCGGCTTCGGCGCCGAGCGCGTCGAGGCGCTGCGCGCGCAGAAGCTGGCCCTGGCCCGAACGCTGTATCCGCCGCGCGCATCCCGGCTGCGCCGTGCGCTGGGCGCGGCACGACAGCTGATCCGGCGCGATCAGGGCTGCGGACCGCGCTGATAGACGTCCGGTACACCGTCCTGGTCGGCATCGAGGGTCTCGGCCAAGTGGATCCGGCGGTAGGCCCGGTTGCGACTGCGCAGCACGACCGCGGCCAGCCCGGCCGCCGCCACGCTGCCGGTCAACACCCCGAGCTTGGCGTACTCACCTAGTTCGGTGCCGTACCCGAAGGCCAACTCGCCGATCAACAACGACACCGTGAAACCGATCCCGGCCAGCAGCGCCACCCCCAGCACGTCACGCCAGGCCAGCTCGTCGTCGAGCCGGGCCCGGGTGAACCGCGCCAACAGGTAGGTCGTCCCGAAAATCCCGATCGGCTTGCCGAACACCAGTCCGGCCAGCACGCCCAGCGTCACCGGATGCTGCAATGCCCCGGTCAGCCCGGACCACCCGCCCACCGTCACGCCGGCGGCGAAGAACGCGAACACCGGGATCGCCACGCCGGCCGACAGCGGCCGGATCAGCTGTTCGAACCGGTCGGTTGCCGCATTTCGGCCCAGCACCGGAACCGTGAACCCCAGCAGCACGCCGGCCACCGTGGCGTGCACTCCGCTGGCGTGCACCAGGGCCCAGGTGCACACCCCGAGCGGGACCAGCAGCCACGACCGGTGCCAGCCGCGTTGGGCGGCCAGGGTGAACAGCCCGGCCGGCAGCAACGCCCAGAGCAACGGGGCCGGGGCCAACTGTTCGGTGTAGAAGAACGCGATCACGCCGATCGCCAACAGATCGTCGACCACCGCCAGGGTGAGCAGGAACAGTCGCAGCGCGGTCGGCAGGAAACTGCCCAGCACCGCCAGCAGCGCGACCGCGAACGCGATGTCGGTGGCCGTCGGCACCGCCCAGCCACCCAGCGTGTCGGTGGATCCGGCGGCGACGTTGACCCCGACGAAGATCAGCGCCGGCACCACCATGCCGCCGACGGCGGCCAGGATCGGCAGAACCGCGCGCGCCGGGTTGCGCAGGTCGCCGGCGACGAATTCGCGTTTGAGTTCGAGTCCGACCACGAAGAAGAAGATGGCCAGCAGTCCGTCGGCGGCCCAGCCGGCCAGGCTGAGGTCCAGATGCAGGGCCGCCGGCCCGACCACGACATCGGAAAGCCGGTGGTAGGCCGCCGAGCCCGGTGAGTTGGCCCAGACCAGGGCCGCCAGCGCGGCGACCAGCAGCACCTTGCCGCCGTTGGACTCGTCACGCAGCACCGTCGCGACCCGGGCGGCCTCCGGCCAGGAGCCGCGGGTCAGCAGCCGCCGCACCGGTCGGTTCGTCACGCCTTCTCCTCGTCCGCTTCAGCGCGTCAGCAGCGCAAAGCACTCGACATGGTGTGTCAACGGGAACGCATCGAACACTCGGATCTGCTCGACCCGGTAGCCGGCCGCCCGGTACAGCCCGATATCCCGCGCGAAAGCTGCCGCCTCACAACCGACATGCACGATACGCGGCACACCGGCGGCGGCGATCGCGTGGATCACCTCGCGGCCGGCGCCGGTGCGCGGCGGATCGAGCACGGCCACGTCGGCCGCGGCCGGTGAGCTGTCGAGGGCACGCCGGACCGACTCGGTGAGCATGGTGACCTGCGGCAGATCCGCCAGCGCCGCCCGGCCGGCCCGGGCCGCGGCGCGCGACGTGTCGACACTGAGCACCCGCCCGATGTTACCGACCGCGGTACCGAGTGCGGCCGCGAAGACGCCCGCCCCGCCGTAGAGATCCCAGGCGGTCATCCCGGGGCTCGCCGCCGCCCACTCGGTCACCAGCTCGCTGTACAGCTCTGCGGCGTCCCGGTGGGCCTGCCAGAACGCCGTCGCGGGGAGCCGCCAGGTGCGCTCGCCGACCCGCTGGACACCCTCGTAGTCACCTTCGACCACCCGAGTCCGGCGCTGCCGGCCGGTGCACACCACATGCCGGTGCCCGTCGTCGTCGAGCACGACGTGCACCTGGTCACCGGGCCGGAACTGATCCTCGGGCAACCCGTCCAGCAGTCCGGCAGGAACCTGCGCACAATTCAGCTCGGTGACCAGCTCGCTGCTGTGGTAGCGGTGAAATCCGGCCCGGCCGTCGGCGCCGACGTCGAGCCGGATCCGAGTGCGCCACCCGGCGGGATCACCGGCACCGAGCGGTTCGGCCGCCCCCGACCAGTCCTGACCACCGAGGCGGGCCAACTGGTTGGCCACCACGGCGCCCTTGAGTTCGCGGGCGGCGGCAGGCCGGACGAAGTCCAGATCACAACAGCCGGCGCCGTCGACGCCGGAGATCGGGCACAGTGCCGCCACCCGGTCGTCGGATGCTTCGACGACCTCGACTACCTCTGCGTGCCAATAGGATCCGCGCTCGGCAGTGACCCGAGCCCGCACCGTCTCACCCGGCAGCGCGTAACGGACGAAGATCACCCGCCCGTCGTGCCGGGCCACGCAGCTACCGCCGTTGGCCGGTGCGTCGATCTGCAGTGTCAGCAGGCTCATTCGATGATTCCCCGTCGGGTGGCACCCGGCGCCGAACCGGGCGGCCGGACCGGCTTCACCCGCTCAGACGAATTCAATTGCCAGGGCACCGAAGTCACCATGACATTGGGCATGAACAGCAGCCGGCCCTTGAGCCGCAGTGCGCTCTGGTTGTGCAGGATCTGCTCCCACCAGCGGCCCACCACGTACTCCGGGATGAATACCGTGACCACGGTCCGGGGCGATTCCTTGGTGATCCGTTTGACGTAATCGAGGACCGGACGCGTGATTTCGCGGTATGGCGAGGCGACCACCTTCAGCGGTACCGAGACGTCGCTTTCCTGCCACTTGTGCACCAACTCGCGGGTCTCGGCGTCATCCACGCTGACCGTGATCGCCTCCAGCAGATCCGGTCGGGTGGCCCGGGCGTACGCCAGGGCGCGCAGGGTGGGCAGGTGCAGTTTGGATACCAGCACCACGGCGTGATTGCGCGACGGCAACACCACGTCGTCGAGATCCTGCTCCCGGGCGGCCAGTTCCCCGGCGATCGCGGCGTAGTGCCGGTGGATGGCCCGCATCAGCAGGAACAGCGCCACCATCGCGACGATCGCGATCCAGGCGCCGACTGCGAACTTGGTCACCAGGACGACGAGCAAAACCGTTCCGGTGCACAGAAATCCGATGGTGTTGATGATCCGGGCCCGCTGCATCCGGGCCCGGGCATCGGGATCGGACTCGGTGCGCAGGTGCCGGGTCCAATGCCGGACCATGCCGATCTGGCTCAGCGTGAACGCGACGAAGACCCCGACGATGTAGAGCTGGATCAGCGCCGTCACCTCGGCATTGAAGGCGACCACGGCGCCGATCGCGGCGATCGCCAGGAACAGGATCCCGTTGGAGAAGGCCAGCCGGTCACCGCGGGTGTGCAGTTGCCGGGGCAGATAGCTGTCCTGGGCCAGGATCGACCCCAACACCGGGAAGCCGTTGAACGCGGTGTTGGCCGCCAGCACCAGGATCAACGCCGTGACCACGGCGACGGCCACGAAACCGATTTGGAATTCCCCGAACACCGCGTGCGCGAGTTGGGCCACCAAGGTCTTCTGGTGATAACCCTCGGGCGTGCCTTCGAGTTGGGTCGCCGGATCCTCGACGATCTGCACCCCGGTCCGCTCGGCCAGCACGATGATCGACATCAGCAAGGCGATCGAGATACCGCCCAGCATCAGCAAGGTGGTGGCGGCATTGCGGCTCTTGGGCTTGCGGAACGCGGGTACGCCGTTGCTGATCGCCTCCACCCCGGTCAGCGCCGCACACCCGGACGAGAAGGCCCGCGCCACCAAGAACACCAGCGCGAAGCCCAGCACGTCACCGTGTTCGGGATGCATCACGAAATCGGCCGACTCCGCGCGGATCTCGTCACCGAGCACCAGGGTGCGGAACAATCCCAGTCCGAGCATGATCGTCATGCCGACGAGGAACGCGTAGGTGGGAATCGCAAAGGCCAGACCCGATTCCCGGATGCCGCGCAGGTTCATCGCCATCAGCAACAAGATCGCACCCACCGCGAAGAGCACCTTGTGCTGGGCCACCAGCGGCACCGCCGAACCGATGTTGGCCATCGCCGAGGACATCGACACCGCAACGGTCAGCACGTAGTCCACCATCAGCGCGCTGGCCACCACCAGGCCCGCGCGCGGACCCAGGTTGGTGGTGACCACCTCGTAGTCGCCACCGCCGGACGGGTAGGCATGCACGTTCTGCCGGTAACTCAGCACCACGATGAGCAACACGAACGCCACCGCCAGCCCGATCCAGGGCGTCATGGTGTACGCGCTCAGGCCGGCCACCGACAGCACCAGGAAGATCTCCTCGGGCGCATAGGCGACCGAGGACATGGCGTCCGACGCGAACACCGGCAGCGCGATCCGCTTGGGCAGCAGCGTGTGGCCCAACTTGTCACTGCGGAACGGCCGCCCCAGCACCAGCCGGCGCGTTGCCGTCGAAAGCTTGGACACGAGGGACAAGACTAAGCCCATACGTGGTCGCGGGTGGCGTTCCGGCGTACGGTCAGACCGAGCAACGCGGGACCGGCCGGAAGGACGACAGGTGCGGGTAGTGGTGATGGGGTGCGGCCGGGTTGGAGCGTCCCTCGCTGACGCACTGGCCCGGATCGGTCACGACGTCGCCGTGATCGACCGGGACCCCTCGGCGTTCCAACGGCTTTCGGAGGATTTCCCAGGTGAGCGGGTGCTCGGCATGGGCTTCGATCGTGACGTGCTGGTGCGCTCGGGCATCGAGGAGGCCGGCGCCTTCGCCGCGGTTTCCTCGGGCGACAACTCCAACATCATCTCCGCGCGGGTGGCGCGCGAAACCTTCGGGGTGCAGCGCGTGGTGGCCCGCATCTATGACGCCAAACGCGCCGCGGTCTACGAACGCCTGGGCATTCCGACCGTGGCGACCGTGCCGTGGACGGTCGACCGGTTGTTCAGTGCACTGACCGGTGCGACCGAGACCACCAAGTGGCTCGACCCGACCGGCACCGTGGTGGTGGCCGAAGTGCTGCTGCACGAAGACTGGGTCGGCCACCGGGTCACCGATCTCGAAGAGGCCACCGGGTCGCGGGTCGCATTCCTGATCCGGTTCGGCAGTGGGATCCTGCCCGACGCCAAGACCGTCATCCAGGCCAGCGATCAGGTCTATCTGGCCACGGTGTCCGGCCACGACGCCGAGGCGCTGACGGTCGCGGCCCTGCCCCCCAGTCCCGACCTGGACTCGCCGTGACCCCGGCGCGTCTCCGAGCCAAGGAGCGGCAAGCCCGATGAAAGTCGTCATCGCCGGCGCCGGGGCCGTGGGCCGTTCGATCGCGCGCGAACTGATCGAGAGCGACCACGACGTCACGTTGATCGAACGCAACGTCGAGCACGTCGAACCGGACACCATCCCGGCCGCCCAATGGCGCCTCGGTGACGCCTGCGAGCTGAGTCTGCTGGAGTCGGTGCAGCTCGAGGAGTTCGACGTGGTGATCGCGGCGACCGGCGACGACAAGGCCAACGTGGTGCTGTCGTTGCTGGCCAAGACCGAATTCGCGGTCCCCCGGGTGGTGGCGCGGGTCAATGACCCCCGCAACGAGTGGTTGTTCGACGACTCGTGGGGCGTCGACGTCGCAGTGTCGACACCGCGCATGCTGGCCTCGCTGGTGGAAGAAGCCGTGGCCGTCGGCGACCTGGTGCGGATCATGGAATTCCGGCAATCCGACGCCAACCTGGTCGAGCTCACGCTGCCCGACGACACGCCCTGGGGCGGCAAACCGGTGCGCAAACTGCAACTGCCGCGCGACGCCGCGTTGGTGACGATCCTGCGTGGCAACCGGGTGATCGTCCCGCAAGCCGACGAACCCCTCGAAGGCGGCGACGAACTGTTGTTGGTCAGTGCACCCGAGGTCGAGGACGAACTGCGCGCCCTGCTGTTGCCGAATACCGGCTAATCGGCGGCCAGTTCGGCATCCGGCCGTTCCCCACCCGGCTGGGTGGGCCCCGGTGCGGCGGCCTGGTCGTCGGCGGGCGCGTCGGGCCCAGCGGCAGCCTCGATGGCGCACCGGGCCGCGCGGATCGCCAGGAACGTGATCAACGCCGCGATGGCGGTCAGCGGCCAGCCCATCGCGATCCGGGCCACGCCCAGCAGGCCGGTCTCGTCGGCGTCGTACAGGTGGCGCTGCACGATGAACCGCGACGCGAACACCAGCGCCCAGAGCAGCGTCGCAGCGTCGAAGGCCCGCACCGCGGTGCGCACCGTCCGCCAGTCCTGACCGTGGCCGTACACCCAGCTCCACGCCAGACCGACCGCGGGGCGGCGGATCAGAACCGACAGCGCGAACACCACGGCCCACAGCAGCGATGTCCAGATCCCGAGTAGGAAGTAGCCCTTGGACTCACCGAGCAGGTAGGCGATCAGTGCGCAGATGCCCACGCCCATGAACCCCGACACCGCGGGTTGGGTGGACTCGCGGCGCACCAGCCGGAAGATCAGGATCGCGGCGGCCACGCCGAGGGCGCCGAAGATGGCGGCCCGCAGGCCCAGCGTGCTCGACAGCGGCACGAACACCAGTACCGGCAACGACGAGTAGATCAGGCCGGATATGCCGCCCATCTGGTCCAACAGGGCGTGCTTGCCCGTACGTTCTTGCATCACTTCCTGATTGGTCGGCTCGACGCCGCAGCGCCGGGGTAGGTCATCGACGCTCGCGCGCCGGAGGTGGGTCTCGATGCTCGCGCGTCAGGGCTGGATCTCATAGTGCGGGTTGTAGATCGCCTTGGCCCCATTGTCCAGGGTGCCGAGCCGACCGTGCACCCGCAATGTGCACCCGGACTCGATGCCCGGGATCCGGCGCTGGCCGAGCCAGACCAGGGTGACGGTGTCGGTGCCGTCGAACAGTTCGGCCTTGAGCCCGCCGGCGGCGCCCTTGGGGCTGGTTTCGACGGTGCGCAGCGTCCCGACCATGGTCACCTCCTGGCCGCGCTGACAGTCCACTGCGCGCTGCGCGCCGGTGTTGGCCGCGGCATCAGTGAGCTCCTCGACGTCACGCTGTTCGGGGTCTTCCGTCAGACGACGGGTGAGCCGACGCAGATACCCTTCGGCGGTAGCCATTGACCTCTCCTGCCAATCCGGAAATCCACTCCGCCCACGCCACGGTAGACCCCTTGTCGGCCGAATGCCACGTCGCGGCCACCCCGGCCCGACCGCGGCGCCGGCACAAGGCACGATCGACTCATGACCACCGATCTCACCGGTGTACCGACGGTGCTGTTGCCCGGGACCGGATCCGACGACGACTACGTGAAGCGGGCCTTCGGTCCGGCGCTGCGCGCCGCCGGGGCGGTGCCGATCGCACCCGCACCGCAACCGCGCGCCCTGGTCGACGGGTACCGGCGGGCGCTGGACCAGGCCGCCGCCGGCGGGCCGATCGCAGTGGCCGGGGTGTCGTTGGGCGCAGCCGTCGCGGTGGAGTGGGCGCTGCGGCGTCCCGGCCAGGTGGTGGCGGTGCTGGCTGCGTTGCCGGCCTGGACCGGTGATCCGCACGACGCCCCGGCCGCCTACTCGGCGCGCGCCTCGGCGCTCGAATTGCGCCGCGACGGGCTGGAACTGACCACCGCGCGGATGCGGGCGAGCAGCCCGCAGTGGTTGGGCGACGAGCTGGCCCGATCGTGGCGGGCGTTGTGGCCCGGTCTGCCCGACGCGATGGAGGAAGCCGCCGGGTTCGTGGCGCCCACCCGCGCCGAACTCGAGACGTTGACGGTGCCGCTGGGTATCGCGGCGGCCACCGACGATCCGCTGCATCCGCTGCACATCGGTCAACAGTGGGCGGACGCGGCGCCGAGGGCCGCGCTGCGCACCGTCACCCTCACCGAGCTGGGTACCGACCCGTCGGTCCTCGGCGCGGCCTGTCTGGCCGCGCTGGCCGACCTGGAGCCCGCCGCGGGCTGACCCGGTCCGGCCCGGCAGGTTCAGCCGCCGGTGATGGTGTTGGTTTGGCGCAGCTGCTGCATGGCCGACACGCTGCGCCGAGCCGCCGGTGTCGGCGGCTCGGGTGTGGCCGGCTGGTCGCCTGGGGCCGGCTGACCGGATTGGGCAGCCTGCGCTGCCGCGGCCTGGGCGGCGGCCTCACGCAGCTGGGCGGCCATCGGTTCGGGCAGCGTCACCGGCAGCGGAGTCCGCACCGGCAGCGGCGTGTCGCCGCGACGAACAACGGTGTCGGCCAAGGCGGCTCGCGCCTCGGCTGCCAACGCCTGGATGCTTTCGTTGGTGCCGTTGACCACGCACCGGATCATCCAGCGATAGCCGTCGACACCGATGAACCGCACCGCACCGGCGGCAGCGCCGACGACTTCCCGGCCCCACGGTCCGGTTTCGATGCTGACCTGCGCGGTGTCCTTGCGCAGCGAATCGGCGAGCTCGCTGGCGACCTCACGCCATTGCCCGGCGCTCTTGGGTGCCGCGTAGGCGGCGATGGTGAACCGCCCGTTGGGGGTGACCACCCACACCGCGTTGGGCACGCCGGTCTCGTTGAGTTCGACCTGGACCTGCCCGGCGGCCGGCATCGGGATCAGCACCGAACCGAGATCCAGACGGCCGACCGCCGCCACCTCGGGGTCGTCGAAATCTTCGATGTCGAACGGGCCGTCCTGGTCATCAGCCGCTTCGTCGAGGTCGTCGGGTTCACCCGCCGACTGCACCGGGTCGGCTGCCTCGACCTCGCCGGCGCCGGTGGTGTCGTCCTTTTTCTTGCGTTTACCGAATGCCATCACAGACTCGCATGTCCTCCAGAGGAACCGTGGCCACCTGCGCCACGGGTGGTGTCGTCCAGCCCAGCCTCCTCGAATGAGGCCACTTCGACCAGTTCGGGCAACTCGACGCGCTGCACCAGCAGTTGCGCGATCCGGTCGCCGCGCCGGATCGAGATCGGGGTATCGGGATCGAGGTTGATCAGCGAAACCTTGATCTCGCCACGGTACCCGGCATCGATGGTGCCAGGGCTGTTGACGATCGAAAGCCCAACGCGCGCAGCCAGTCCCGAACGCGGATGGACCAAGCCCACCATTCCCATCGGGATCGCGACGGCGATTCCGGTGGGCACCAGTGCGCGCGCGCCCGGCGCCAGTTCGACGTCCTCGGCACTGCACAGATCGACGCCGGCATCACCCGGGTGCGCGCGGGTCGGCAGGGGCAGATCCGGGTCGAGGCGGACGACCGCCAGGCGAGTACACACGAGGCGACAGACTACCCTTGGGCTGGTGACGGGATCGCGTATCGCCTCGCAAACCACGCGGTATCGCGAACGGTTGTGGGTGCCTTGGTGGTGGTGGCCGCTGGCTGCCGTGGTGGTGGTCGTGATCGGCCTGGAATTCCGCCAGGGCATTCCGGCCGTGCCGGGCTGGGTGTCGTTCGCCGCGCTGAGTGCCGTCGCCGTCGGAACGTTGTTGTGGCTGGGCCGCACCGAAGTCGCGGTGGTGGAACGCGACGGCACCGTGGAGCTGGTCGCCGGGCCCGCGCACCTGCCGATCAGCGTCATCACCCGCACCGCCGAAGTGCCGCGCACCGCCAAGTCGGCGGCGCTGGGCCGCCAACTCGATCCGGCAGCGTTCGTCGTGCATCGGGCCTGGATCGGCCCGATGCTGCTGGCCGTGCTCGACGATCCCGACGATCCCACGCCGTACTGGCTGGTGAGTTGCCGGCACCCGGACCGCATGCTGGCCGCGCTGCGCAGCTGAGTGCCCTCGCTCAGGCCGCGCAGTCGGTGCAGAGCATCACGCCGTTCTTCTCGCTGGCCAGTCGGCTGCGGTGGTGCACCAAGAAACAGCTCGAACAGGTGAACTCATCGGCCTGCTTGGGCACCACTCGTACCGAGAGCTCTTCGCCGGACAGGTCGGCACCAGGCAATTCGAAGGACTCGGCGGACTCGGATTCGTCGACGTCGACGACGGCCGACTGAGCCTCGTTGCGCCGTGCCTTCAGCTCCTCCAGCGAATCCTCGGAAACTTCGTCGGTCTCGGAGCGCCGTGGTGCGTCATAGTCGGTAGCCATCGTTATCGCTTCCCCTCAATGAGTGTTGCAGCACCGCTTTGTACCAGTGCCGAACGCGTCCGCCAAACGATTCGTGCCCGCATAGCGCTCTCTTCAGGTGTGATTTACCTCACATACCCAATTCTGCCGCAGGCCGAACACCCGCGAACCCGGTTCCCGCAGCTGCCTCTAGAGTGCAGGCGTGGTCTCGCAAATCACCGAGGGCACCGCGTTCGACCGGCGCGGACTGCCATTCCGGCGCCGCAACGTCATTCCCGGCGTCATCGCCGCAGCGGTGCTCGGGTTGATCACGGTCGTGGTGTGGTCGGTGGCGCTGACCCGCCCGGCCGACGTGCACGAGGCCCTGGTCTGCAACCCGCCCCCGCCCGGGGCCGACGGCGTCGTACCCGATCTGGGACAACAGGTGACGCGCAGCGAGATGATCGCCGTCGAGCCGGCCCGGCTGGCAGAGACGAAGATCACCGTGAACAACGCCAGCGGGCAACCCGGGCAGGCCGCCGACGTGGCCGGCGCGCTGCGCGACCTCGGTTTCGCCCAACCGCAGGCCGTCAACGATCCGATCTACGGCAGCACCAAGCTGACCTGCCAGGGCCAGATCCGGTTCGGCCCGTCCGGGCGCGCCGCGGCCGCAGCGTTGTGGCTGGTAGCGCCGTGCACCGAACTGTTCGAGGACCAGCGCCCCGACGACATGGTCGAACTGGCCATCGGCACCGAATTCACCACGCTGACCCACAGCGACGACATCGACGCCGTACTGGCCGGGTTGCGTCCCGACGCCACCGAACCCGCAGACTCGGCGCTGCTGACCAAGATCCACCAAACCTGCTGAGGATCCGCCGAACCTGCTAGCCGGGCAGCACCGTGAGCCCACCGGTGCGGTCCAGGGCCTCCATCAGCGCGTCGAACACGCCGGGCCCGGCCGCGATCATCGGCGCGCCGGCCACACCCGGATCCGGCAACTGCACGCGGGCGCCGGCTTCGGTCGCGATCAGGGCGGCAGCCGCCCAGTCCCAGATCTGCAGCCCGTGTTCGTAGTAGGCATCCAGCCGGCCGGCCGCGATTCCGCACAGGTCCAGCGCCGCCGAGCCGATCCGGCGCACGTCGCGCACCTGCGGCAGCAGCTGCGCGACCAGCTGCGCCTGCTGCTCGCGGCGACGCTGCGAATAGGCAAAACCGGTGCCCAACAACGACATCGACAACTCGGTGACCGAACTGGCGCGCAGCTGCCGGCGGTCTGCACCGTCTTGCAGATGGGCACCCAGACCCCGTCCGGCCGAATACACCGAACCGGCCACCACGTCGGCCACCGCGCCCGCGACCGACCTGCCGTCCACCTGCGCGGCCACCGACACCGCGTAGGCCGGGATGCCGTAGACGAAGTTCACCGTCCCGTCGATCGGGTCCAGCACCCAGGTCACCGCACCCGGCGCCGCGGGCTGCGCCGGACCGCCGCCCTCCTCCCCCAGCACCAGCTCGCCCGGACGCAGCCGGGCGAGCTGATCACGCAGCAGCGCCTCGGTTTCGGTGTCGACCACGGTGACCGGATCGGTCGGGGTGGATTTGGCGCGCACGGAGTGCGGTCCGACCGGCACGGCATCGACACCGAACACCTCGGCCCGACGGGTCACGACGAAGGACGCGGCCTGCGCGGCAAGCTGTTCGGCCACCAGTCGCAGCTCTGCGATGCGGTTGCTCACCTCCCCATCGCAACACAATCTGGCCGGCCGCCCACTATCGTGGGCAACCGCGCCGACCGTCCGCCCGCCCAGGAGCCGCCATGACCGCCAGTGACAGCGCCCCACCGCCGAATCACTCGTTCGGCATCGACGTCGGCGGCAGCGGCGTCAAGGGCGGGATCGTCGACCTCGACACCGGCCAACTCGTCGGGGAGCGGTTCAAACTCCCCACGCCGCAACCCGCCACGCCGGAGGCGGTGGCCAAGACCGTCGCCGACGTCGTCGCGCACTTCGACTGGCAAGGCCCGCTCGGGGTGACCTACCCCGGCGTCATCACCCAGGGTGTGGTGCGCACCGCGGCCAACGTCGACGAGGCGTGGCTGGGCAGCAACGTCGCCGCCACCTACAGCGCCGCACTGGGCGGCCGGCCGGTGACCGTGCTCAACGACGCGGATGCGGCCGGCCTGGCCGAGGAGCGGTTCGGCGCCGGCCGCGACAACAGCGGCGTGATCGTGTTGTTGACCTTCGGCACCGGGATCGGTTCGGCGGTGATCCACGACGGGGTCTTGCTGCCCAACACCGAATTCGGCCACATCGAGGTGGACGGCAAGGAGGCCGAGCACCGGGCCGCGTCGTCGGTCAAGGAACGCAAGGGCTGGAGTTACGCGCGCTGGACCAAAGAGGTCTCCAAGGTGCTGGTGGCCATCGAGAACGCGATCTGGCCGGACCTGATCATCGCCGGCGGCGGTATCAGCCGGAAGGCCGACAAATGGGTCCCGCTGCTGACCAACCGCACCCCGGTGGTGGCGGCCGCGCTGCAGAACACGGCCGGAATCGTCGGGGCCGCGATGGCCGCGCACGGCGACGGAACTCCCGAGGGCGGCCAGGGGTCGCCCGGTGCGTCCGCGATTTTGGCCGCTCGACGCGGTGCATAGCGCGGCTGTCGTTACAATGGTCGAGGCGGCCGCCAACGAATAGCGGCGAAGCTCCCACCGAGACCGACGCCGACATTCCAGATGCCGACGCTTTCGATGTCGCCTGCCCGCGCATCGGAAGACAGCAAGACCGAAAGGGTGTACGTGGCAGCGACCAAGGCCAGCCCGGCAACCGAGGACTCCCCCAAGCGCACCACCGCCAAGACTGCGGCCGCCACCAAGCGCGCCGCCGGCAAGGCCTCGCCCGCCAAGCGGGCCACCAAGGCCACCAAAGCCGCCCCCCGGACCGCCAAGAGCGCCGACGGCAGCGCCAAGCCGGCCGCGAAGGCCGCACCGCGTAAGAAGGCCGCCACCACCCGCAAGGGCAAGGACACCGTCGAGGTCGACGAAGCCTTGACCACCGAGACCGAACTCGACGACGAGCTGGAGGTCGAGCCCGGCGACGACCTCGTCGAAGAAGGCGATCTGGCCATCGACGACGACCTCGAGGACATCGAGGCCGACGACGACACCGACGAAGCGGACGCCGAGGACGAGGACGAGGACGACGACGACGCGGACGAAGCGCCCGCCGACGCCGCGGCCAAGGACGCCAAGACCGCCAAGGCCCCCACCAAGGCCGGCAAGTCCACCAAGGCCGACGACGACGAGATCGCCGAGCCCAGCGAAAAGGACAAGGCTTCCGGCGACTTCGTCTGGGACGAAGAGGAATCCGAGGCGCTGCGCCAGGCCCGCAAGGATGCCGAGCTCACCGCGTCGGCCGACTCGGTGCGCGCCTACCTCAAGCAGATCGGCAAGGTGGCGCTGCTCAACGCCGAGGAAGAGGTCGAGCTGGCCAAGCGCATCGAGGCCGGCCTGTTCGCCACCCAGCTGATGGCGGAGAAGGCGGCCAAGGGCGAGAAATTCACGCCCACCGAGCGCCGGGACATGACCTGGATCTGCCGCGACGGCGATCGCGCCAAGAACCACCTGCTGGAGGCCAACCTGCGTCTGGTGGTGTCGCTGGCCAAGCGCTACACCGGCCGTGGCATGGCGTTCCTGGACCTGATCCAGGAGGGCAACCTGGGTCTGATCCGCGCCGTGGAGAAGTTCGACTACACCAAGGGTTACAAGTTCTCCACCTACGCCACCTGGTGGATCCGCCAGGCCATCACCCGCGCCATGGCCGACCAGGCCCGCACCATCCGCATCCCGGTGCACATGGTCGAGGTGATCAACAAGCTGGGTCGGATCCAGCGCGAGCTGCTGCAGGACCTGGGCCGCGAGCCCACGCCCGAAGAGCTGGCCAAGGAAATGGACATCACGCCGGAGAAGGTGCTGGAGATCCAGCAGTACGCGCGCGAACCCATTTCGCTGGACCAGACCATCGGCGACGAGGGCGACAGCCAGCTCGGTGACTTCATCGAGGACTCCGAGGCCGTGGTCGCCGTCGACGCGGTGTCCTTCACGCTGCTGCAGGATCAGCTGCAGTCGGTATTGGAGACGCTCTCCGAGCGGGAGGCCGGCGTGGTGCGGCTGCGGTTCGGTCTGACCGACGGCCAGCCCCGCACGCTCGATGAGATCGGCCAGGTCTACGGCGTCACCCGGGAACGCATCCGCCAGATCGAGTCGAAGACCATGAGCAAGCTGCGGCACCCCAGCCGCTCTCAGGTCCTGCGCGACTACCTCGACTAGACCGCACGTGCCCAACCGCCGCGCCGCGGGGCCTCCTGCCCCGGTACTGCGCGCTGTCACAGCGATTCGAGGTGCCCTGGCGCGGCTGCACGCCGCGACGGCCCCGGCCAACGTCGCGACGCTGGAGCTGGCCATGGGTTCCTGGCTCACCCAGGCGCTCTACGTCACGGTGCGACTCGGCATCGCCGACGAACTCGCGCGGGGCCCGCTGGCCGCCGACCAGGTGGCGACCCGAGTGCGGACCGACCCCGACGCCACCTACCGGCTACTGCGTTTGCTGGCCAGCCGCTCGGTGCTCAAGCTGCGCCGGGACGGGCGCTTCGCGCTGACCCGAATGGGCCAGACCCTGCGGCACGACCACCCCGACAGCATCGCCGCGATGGTCACCCTGGTGGGCTGCCCGCAGCACTGGGAACACTGGGGTTCCGCGCTGCATGCGGTCCAGACCGGTCAGCCGGCGGTGCAGGCCGTGCGCGGCATGGCGGTCTGGGACTACTTCGGCAAAGATCCGGACTTCGCCGCAATCTTCAATGACGCGATGACCGCCCAGTCCCGGGTGGCGATCCAAACCGCGGTTCCGGCATACGATTTCACCGATCGCTCGCTGATCGTCGACGTCGGTGGCGGGCACGGCGCACTGCTGGCCGCGGTGCTGACCCAGGCTCGCGACGCCCGGGGCGTGCTGTTCGATCAACCCGCGGTCATCGCTGACGCCGGCGCCCCGTTGCGCGCCGCCGGCGTCGCGGAGCGCGCCAGCCTGCAGGGCGGTTCGTTCTTCGAATCCGTGCCGGCCGGCGGTGACGCGTATCTGCTCAAGACCGTCATCCACGACTGGCACGACGACGAGTCGGTCGCGATCCTGCGCACCGTGCGTGCCGCGATCGCCCCGCACGGCAAACTGCTGCTGTTCGAGTTGGTACTGCCCGACGGCGCGCCGAACCACCTGGGCATGCTGGTCGACCTGGAGATGTTGGTCAGCGCCGGCGGCCAGGAACGCACCGCCGCCCAGTACGCAGACCTGTTGTCCCGGTCTGGTTTTCGGTGCACCCGAGTGATCCCCACCGCGGGACCGATGTCCATTATCGAAGCCGTACCGGACTGATCGCCGGTGACCAACGAACCCTTGCGGGTGCGCAGCGGATCGCCGTTCGAGGACGCCGTCGGCTACTGCCGCGCGGTGCGTACCGGACCGTTCGTCGCGGTAGCCGGCACCACCGGGGTCGGCGCGGATCTGGGCGCACAGACCCGCGACGTGTTGCGCCGCATCGAGGACGCCCTGCACCAAGTGGGCGCCACCCTGGCCGACGTGGTGCGCACCCGGATGTTCGTCACCGACATCTCGGCCTGGCCCGAGGTGGCGGCCGTCCACCGGGAGGTGTTCGGTGACATCCGCCCGGTCGCGACGATGGTCGAGGTCAGTGCGCTGATCTCGGCCGAGTTATTGATCGAGATCGAGGTGGACGCCTACCTGCAGCAGTGATCCGGGCCCGAACCGGCCGTCCGGGCCGGGCCGATACGGCGTGACATTGCTCACCGCCGCGATCGGCAGCGGGCCGTACAAATGCGGGAAGAGCATCCCGTCCGGATCGGACGGAACCCCGGATTCCCACCGCACCGGCGCATCCAGCCGCTGCGGATTCAGGTACAGCAGTACCAGATCATCGCGTCCGGCGTAGAGCCGATTCGCCGGCAGGTGCACCTGCTCAGGGCTGGAAAGATGGATGAACCCCACCTCGGCCAGCGACGTCGGCCGGTAGTGCTCGAGCGAGGAAGCCGCAGCCCACTCCCCGGCGCTGCAGAGGTGGACCAGTGGTCGATTCTCGGGCATCGACCAAGCTTGCCGCACCGCAGATTCTGCTTGCAGGTGAAACGCGACACACTGCGGTGCGGTTGGGGAACAACGCCGGAACGCGAAACGTCTGACAGAGTAGTAGCGACGAAGCAGTACGACCCGAAGGAACGGAGGCGCTATGACCGCAACTCTGACCAGTCCGGAACTCACCCGGGCTGATCGCTGTGATCGCTGCGGCGCCGCTGCCCGGGTGCGGGCCAAGCTACCGTCGGGAGCCGAGCTGCTGTTCTGCCAGCATCACGCCAATGAGCATGAGGCCAAGCTGGTCGAGTTGGCCGCCGTGCTGGAGGTCAGTCCGGCTGATTAGTAGTCGATGCCGATTGGCGCGCAGGCGTTGACGTCAGGGATGCTGGTCTGGTCATGACCGACCAGCCAGCTCCCAAAGCGCAGCCGTCGCGTCACCACGTTCGGCGCTTGTTGACCCGCACGCTGGCCAAGGCGTGGGACGACTCGATCTTCTCCGAATCCGCGCAGGCGGCGTTTTGGTCCGTGCTGTCCCTGCCCCCGTTGTTGCTGGGTCTGCTCGGCAGTCTGTCCTATGTGGCACCGCTGTTCGGCCCGGACACCCTGCCGACCATCCAAGACCGGCTGATCACGATGGCCAACAGCTTCTTCTCGAAGAACGTGGTCATCGAGATCATCGAACCGACGATCCGCGACATCGTGGCGGGCGCGCGCGGTGACGTCGTCTCGTTGGGTTTCGTGATCTCGCTGTGGGCCGGATCCTCGGCGATCTCGGCATTCGTCGACTCGATCGTCGAGGCACACGGCCAGACGCCGCTGCGGCATCCGGTGCGGCAACGCTTCTATGCGCTCGGCCTCTACGTCATCGGTTTGGTGATCGTGATCGCGCTCGCGCCGTTCTTGGCGTTGGGGCCGCGCAAGATCGGCGAGTACATCCCGGAGAGTTGGTCGGATCTGCTGCACTACGGCTACTACCCGTTGCTGGCCGTCGCGCTGATCATCGCCGTCACCCTGCTGTATCGGGTATCGCTGCCCAAACCGCTGCCCACGCACCGGTTGGTGTACGGCGCGGTGCTGGCCGCCGCGGTGTTCCTGGTCGCCACCGTGGGGCTGCGGGTCTACCTGAGCTACATCACCCGCACCGGCTACACCTACGGGGCGCTCGCCACCCCGATCGCGTTCCTGCTGTTCGCCTTCTTCCTGGGCTTTGCGGTGATGATCGGCGCCGAACTCAACAATGCGATCGAAGAAGAGTGGCCGGCCGGGGATACCCACGCCAACCGGGTGCGGGCCTGGGTGGCCGAGCGGTCCGGCAACGGCAAAAGCGGGAACGGCAGGAATGGCATTCCACCCGCCGGCGCAGCAGTCACCAACAACACGGACGTCCGCGTGGAAGCTGCCGTCGTCGGCGTGGACTCGGCGCCGACCGAACCTGCGGCGACCGGGGCCGAGGACGCCGGCCCGGCCCAACCTACTTGTTGAGCTGCTCGTAGATGCGCTTGCAGTCCGCGCACACCGGCGAGCCCGGCTTAGGCGACTTGGTGACCGGGAAGACCTCGCCGCACAGCGCGACCACGTGGGTACCCAGCACCGCGCTCTCGGCGATCTTGTCCTTCTTGACGTAGTGGAAGAACTTAGGAGTGTCGTCGTCGGTTCCGTCGTCGACGCGTTCCTCGGAGTCGGTGCGCTCGATCGTCTGCGTCTGCATACCTGCCATTCTGCCGCACCCGGGCCCGGTCGCGGCAAGGTGGCCACCAGCGATCTGGGCGTGCGCGCCGAAGGGAAGTGTGACCTGAGCCAGCTGGCGAAATCCGGCGTGGGACCGCGGGCCATCTTGTGACAGAGTGGAGGGATGAAGCACAGCCAGGAGCTGGGTTTCGACGACGAAGGTCGGCCGGTACTCATCACGCGCGCAGCGATCCCCTACGAGGAGGAGCATCGCGCTCGGGTCCGCAAGTACCTCATCATCATGGCGTTCCGAATCCCCGCGCTGCTGCTGGCCGCGCTGGCCTACGGGGCCTGGCACAACGGCTGGATCTCGCTGCTGATCATCGCGGCTTCGATTCCGCTGCCCTGGATTGCGGTGTTGATCGCCAACGACCGGCCGCCGCGCCGGGCCGAGGAACCGCGCCGCTACGACGACGCCAACCGGCGCGCGCCGCTGTTCCCGCGCGCTGCGCAGCCCACCTTGCCGGCCGCCCACCCGGAGCACCCGTCCGACGGCGACGACGGCGATCGGGTGCGCTGAGCGCGCACTTTCTGCTTTCTCAGGGCATTCTCAGGTCATCCCGGCATTTCCGCACGTCAAACGGTGTGAAAACTCCGATTCGTGGGAACTCTTTGGGTCGATCGGGCGTTGGAACCAGTGACGTTCGAGCCACTTAGAGGAGGCCGATATGGCAACTGCCGCAACCCGGGTCGACAGGGATCTGGACGCCCAGAGTCCAGCCGCAGACTTGGTGCGTGTGTACCTGAACGGCATCGGTAAGACCGCATTGCTCAATGCCGCCGACGAGGTGGAACTCGCCAAGCGCATCGAGGCCGGACTGTACGCAAAGCACCTGCTGGAGACCCGGAAGCGTCTCGGCGAGAACCGCAAGCGTGATTTGGCGGTCATCGTCCGCGACGGTGAGGCGGCACGTCGCCATCTGCTGGAGGCCAACCTGCGCCTGGTGGTCTCCCTGGCCAAGCGCTACACCGGCCGCGGGATGCCGCTGCTGGATCTGATCCAGGAAGGCAACCTGGGCTTGATCCGCGCCATGGAGAAGTTCGACTATGCCAAGGGCTTCAAGTTCTCCACGTACGCCACCTGGTGGATTCGCCAGGCCATCACCCGCGGCATGGCCGACCAGAGCCGCACCATCCGACTGCCGGTGCACCTGGTCGAACAGGTCAACAAGCTGGCCCGGATCAAGCGTGAGATGCATCAGACCCTGGGCCGCGAGGCCTCCGACGACGAGCTCGCCGAGGAGTCCGGCATCCCGGTCGAGAAGATCAACGACCTGCTCGAGCACAGTCGCGACCCGGTGAGTCTGGACATGCCGGTCGGCACCGACGAAGAAGCGCCGCTGGGTGACTTCATCGAGGATGCCGAAGCGATGTCGGCCGAGAATGCGGTGATCGCCGAACTGCTGCACACCGACATCCGGCACGTGTTGGCGACGCTCGACGAGCGCGAACAGCAGGTCATCCGGCTGCGTTTCGGCCTCGACGACGGCCAGCCCCGCACGCTGGATCAGATCGGCAAGCTGTTCGGTCTGTCCCGCGAGCGCGTGCGCCAGATCGAGCGGGAAGTGATGAGCAAGTTGCGCCATGGCGAGCGGGCCGATCGGCTGCGCTCCTACGCCAGCTGAACCGGTCCCAGACCCCCAACTGACAGTGTGCCCGCCACCCCTTCGGCGGGCACACTGCTGTCTGCGCCGCCGCGCCGACGAGGAGGCCTCCCGGAGACAAATCACCAAGTAGACTGACCGGCAACGGAGGGTTTGCGGAAATGAACGACTTGGTCGACACCACAGAGATGTACCTGCGGACAATCTACGACCTCGAGGAAGAGGGCGTGATTCCGCTGCGGGCCCGGATCGCCGAGCGGCTGGAGCAGAGCGGACCCACGGTGAGTCAGACAGTGTCCCGGATGGAACGCGACGGGCTGCTGCACGTGGCCGGCGATCGGCATCTCCAGCTCACCCCGAAGGGCCGGGAGTTGGCCGTTTCGGTGATGCGCAAGCACCGGCTGGCCGAACGTCTGCTGGTCGATGTCATCGGACTGCCGTGGGAAGACGTGCACGCCGAGGCCTGCCGCTGGGAGCACGTGATGAGCGAGGACGTCGAGCGGCGACTGGTCGCAGTGCTGGACAACCCCACGGTGTCGCCGTTCGGAAACCCGATCCCGGGCCTCTCGCAGCTGGGACTACCCCCGGAGCAGGGCAACGGCGAGGGTGCCAACCTGGTACGGCTCACCGAGTTGCCGGCCGGTTCCCCGGTCGCGGTGGTGGTGCGGCAGCTGACCGAACATGTGCAGGGCGACACCATGCTGATCTCGCGACTCAAGGACGCCGGTGTGGTGCCCAACGCCCGGGTCACGGTGCTGACCAACCCGGTCGGCGGGGTGACCATCTGCATTCCCGGCCACGAGAACGTCGACCTGCCGCACGAAATGGCACACGCGGTCAAGGTGGAGAAGGTCTAGCTGACCCTGCGGGCCCGCCGCGGCGGCAGTTCCACCCCGAGCCGACGCGCCAGCTGGTAGCCGGTCAACGCCAATTCCCGGATGCGTTCTGGACGCAACCCGGACTGCAGCGCAGTGTCGAGCATCCCGGCCATCCGGTGCGTCGGGTCGATACGCAGCGCGGTCTCCAGCGCGATGCCCGCGAGCGGACCGTCGCCGCGGGCATAGCTGCTGAACGCCAGCAGCACCAACGGCTCGACCCGCCACCGCTGCGGCAGGGTGCGGGCCATCATCGCCCACAGCGCTTCGGCCGCCCCCGCGGTCTCCCCGACCGCGAGCGAATAGAGCACGTCGCGCACCGTGAGATCGGTCAACGAGTAGGCCACCGCGGCAAGCTCGGCATCGTCGAGGCCTTCACCGGTCGCCAACCGGCCCGCCGCGCCGATCGCGTCCTGGACCGCGGCGCGCCGGTAGCCGTCCGGGTCCTTCTGCCGGTCCGTCCCGTCCGGCGCACCCAACCGCTCGATCGCCTCGGCCAGCGACGCGGACCGGTCGGGGTCATCAGCGGCGATCACTGCCTCGATGTCGGCGCGCCGCTCGTAGAGGCGCCGTCCGTCGAGCACCGCGGCCATCGCGAGCGGCGACGAGCTCGGATCGGCCACCTCTCCCCCGGCGCCACACCCGTCGGCGCACTCCCAGTGGCCGCCGGCTCCGATGTGGTCGACGACGTGCGCGGCGACCAATGTGATGCCGTACTCGTCCAGGATGTCTTCCAGGACGGTGTAGGTGCGGGCGTGCTGGTCCTGACACAGCGTGCAGTGCTCAGCCTCGGCGTCGACGATGATCGCGATGGCGGCCTCGGCCCGGCCGGCCGCGGCCACCTCGGCCAGTTCGGGCAGCCGAAACTCGAGGTTGTCATCGAGGTCGATGCGCAGCACCGCGCCCATCACACCGCGTTCCAGTGCGACCAGCACCAGGGATTTCTCCGGGACGAAGCCCAACACGGCCGGGACCGCGGCGATCAGTTCGCCGGGTCGGTTCAGGTGGAAATCGGGTTCATGAGATGTCATGGCCCGACGGTCGCAATCAGCCCCGTCAGGACCGGTACCAGATCCCCCGCCCACCGGGCCGACTGTGCACGCAGCAGGAACTGTGGATAATTCTCTCCGACGACGGACCAGGAATTCACCGGTGCGCGAACATCGCGGCGCAACGGAAACACCAGCCGACGGCGACACGTTGGCACATTCGCGAGACACTAGAGGTACGGCGGTCGTTCACCGAACGTCACGCCGTGCGGAGGAGGCGAGATCATGCCCGATGAAAACCGGCCTGACGGCGTCGACCAACCCGAGCAGAGCGGCATGTACGAACTGGAGTTCCCGGCGCCGCAGCTGTCCACGGCCGACGGCCGCGGCCCCGTGCTGGTGCACGCCATGGAGGGCTTCTCCGATGCCGGGCACGCCATTCGGTTGGCAGTCGCACACCTCAAGGAGCAGTTGGAGACCGAGCTGGTCGCCTCGTTCGCCATCGACGAGCTGCTTGACTACCGCTCCCGGCGACCGCTGATGACGTTCAAGTCCGACCACTTCACCGACTACCAGGACCCGGAACTGTCGCTGTATGCGTTGCACGACAGCATCGGCACGCCGTTCCTGCTGTTGGCCGGCCTGGAGCCGGACCTCAAGTGGGAGCGGTTCATCACCGCGGTGCGGTTGCTGGCCGAGCGGCTCGGTGTGCGCCAGACCATCGGGTTGGGCAGCGTGCCGATGGCGGTCCCGCACACCCGGCCCATCACGATGACCCCGCACTCGAACAATCCCGAGCTGCTCACCGAGCACCCGCTGTGGATCGGCGAGCTGCAGGTGCCGGCCAGCGTGTCGAATCTGCTGGAGTTCCGGCTGGCCCAGCACGGCCAGGAAGTGGTCGGTTACACCGTGCACGTGCCGCATTACCTGGCCCAGACCGACTATCCGGCGGCGGCCGCCGCGCTGCTGGAGCAGGTCGCAGAGACCGCGTCGCTGCAACTTCCGATGGCTGCGCTCAACGAAGCCGCCGCCGAGATCCACACCCGGATCAACGAGCAAGTGGAAGGCAGCGACGAGGTCGCTCAAGTAGTCGCGGCCCTGGAGCGTCAGTACGATGCATTCGTTGCTGCCCAGGAAAACCGGTCACTGCTGGCCCGGGACGACGAACTGCCCAGCGGTGAAGAACTCGGCGCTGAGTTCGAGCGGTTCCTGGCCCAACAGGCCGGCGACCCGTCCAAGGATCCATACCGCGACGACGACGCCTAGACCGACGGCTACGCCCGCACGGGCCCGAGCACGGAGTTGGCGAGATGAGCGTGCGAAACCTGCATCCGATCCGTGAGCTGACCCCGGTGCTCGAGCATCGCACCATCCACGGGTACCGGCGGGCCTACCGGATCGCGGGCTCCGGCCCGGCGCTGTTGCTGATCCACGGCATCGGGGACAACTCCACCACCTGGCACACCGTGCAGACCCAGCTGGCGCGCCGCTTCACGGTGATCGCGCCGGATCTGCTCGGCCATGGCCAGTCCGACAAACCGCGCGCGGACTACTCGGTGGCGGCCTACGCCAACGGCATGCGCGACCTGCTCTCGGTGCTCGACATCGACCGGGTCACCGTGGTCGGGCATTCCCTCGGTGGTGGAGTGGCGATGCAGTTCGCCTACCAGTTCCCGCAATTGGTCGACCGGTTGATCTTGGTCGGCGCCGGCGGGGTCACCAAGGACGTCAACATCGCGTTGCGCGCGGCGTCCTTGCCACTGGGCGGGGAGGCCTTGGCGCTACTGAGGCTGCCGTTGGTACTGCCGACCATGGCCGCGGTCGGCAAGGTCGCCGGCAGCGTGTTCGGATCCACCGGCCTGGGCCGTGACCTTCCCGATGTGCTCCGGATCCTGCGCGATCTCCCCGAACCCACCGCGTCGTCGGCGTTCACCCGCACCTTGCGGGCGGTGGTGGACTGGCGCGGTCAGGTGGTCACCATGCTGGATCGATGTTATTTGACCGAATCCGTTCCCGTTCAGTTGATCTGGGGCGAACAAGACGCAGTGATCCCGGTCAGCCACGCCCACTTGGCGCATTCGGCGATGCCGGGGTCCCAGCTCGAGGTCTTCCGGCGCTCCGGACATTTTCCGTTCCGCGACGATCCAGACCGCTTCGTCGAGGTCGTGCAGCGGTTCATCGACACCACCGCCCCGGCGGTCCACGACCAGGAGTTGTTGCGCCGGTTGCTGCGGGCCGGGGCCAGCGCATCTGCGATCACCGGGTCGCCCGACACCCGGGTCGCGGTGCTCGACGCGATGGACGCCGACGAGCGCAGCGCGACCTGACCCTCGCATTCCCGACAACCGGTTGGCTAGAGTCGCAACCATGGCCATCACCGTCACCGTGTTGCGGGTGTTCACCGATCCGGACGGCAAGTTCGGCAATCCGTTGGGCGTCGTCGACGCGGCCGCTGTGGCACCGACTGAGCGTCAAGCGTTGGCCACGGAATTGGGTTATGCCGAAACCATATTCGTCGAGCAGCCGAGCGACGGCGCGTCCTCCACGCAGGCGCAGATCTACACTCCGGTAACCGAACTACCGTTCGCCGGCCATCCGACGGTGGGGGCCGCCTGGTGGTTGCGCGCCAACGGCACTCCGGTACACACCTTGCAGCTGCCGGCCGGGATCGTGACGGTCGGCTATGACGTGGGCGCAGAACGTGACCTGACCGCGGTCACCGCCCGCGCCGAGTGGGGACCGGAGTTCGACGTTGTCGATCTGGCCTCGCCCGAGGACGTGTTGGCCGCCGACCCGGCCGACTACTCCGACGACATCGAGCACTATCTGTGGGCTTGGATCGACAAGCCCGCGGGGCACATCCGAGCCAGGATGTTCGCGGCCAACCTCGGCATCCCCGAGGATGAGGCCACCGGATCGGCCGCGGTCCGCATGACCGAATATCTCAGCCGCGACTTGGTGATCACGCAGGGCAAGGGCTCGCCGATCGAAACGCAATGGAGCGCCGACGGCTGGGTCCGAGTGGCCGGCCGAGTGATCAGCGACGGCGTCAGCGCGGTCTGAGCCGCACGGCCAGCTGTCAGCCCGTGCGGTGCGCCCGCAGCGCTTCGATTTCGCGTTCGAAGTCCTCGGCGGAATCGAACGATCGGTACACCGAAGCGAACCGCAGGTAGGCCACTTCGTCGAGTTCGCGCAGCGGGCCCAGGATGGCCAGCCCGACGTCGTGACTGGGCACCTCGGGTGAACCGGCGGCCCGGATGGTGTCCTCGACCTTCTGCGCCAACAGGTTCAGTGCGTCGTCGTCGACGTCGCGCCCCTGACAGGAGCGGCGCACGCCGCTGATCACCTTCTCGCGGCTGAACGGCTCGGTGACGCCGCTGCGCTTGACCACCGCTAGCACGGCGGTCTCCACGGTGGTGAACCTCCGACCGCACTCCGGACAGGACCGACGGCGCCGGATCGCCTGCCCCTCATCGGTTTCCCTCGAGTCGACGACTCGGGAATCCGGATGACGGCAGAATGGACAGTGCATGTCCGCTCCTTCGTCGCGCCGGTTGGGAATCTCCCAGCCTCAAAAGCCTACCTGCGCGTACTGCGGAGCGGGCGGCGACCACCGGCGATCCCGCCGGGCCGTGCTTGTGCTTGTGTCCCATTCGGATTCACCGGCCCCGGTCGATCAGCCGACCGGTGCGATCAGGGTCTGCCCGGCGTTCACCGCCGCACCGTCGAGACCGTTGAGTTCTCGAATGGAAGCGACTACCCCGGACACCGATGCGTTGGGCGCCACCCGGGCGGCTACGTGCTGCAACGTTTCACCCGGCAGCACCTGGACGACGGCCAACTGATCCGGCACCGGCGAGCCGGCCTTTCGCACGGCGTCGCCGACCTGGGCGACGATGCCGAGCCACACCGTGATGACCGCGGCCAGCAGACCCAACCCCAGCACCGTCAGCGGCGTGACCCTACGCGCCGGCCGACGGTGCGGGGCCCGCGAGACCGCAACTCCGCTGCCCCGGTACCGCAGCGGCGCGGACCCGGGCCGGCCCGCAACCGGGCGGCGGCGCCGAGCAGCCCGCTGACCGGGATCGACACCGACCCGCCTGGGCAGCGGACGCGCACTCCGGCGCGCACCGAAAGCGAGCTCCCGCCGATCTGCGGCGGTGGTCGAAAAACCTGCTTCCAGGGTGTTGTGTGTCATGTCCGGTCCTTTCGGTCACGCTCTACATCCAACGGTGGATCGCTTGTATGTTCGATAGCGTAATCGCTCACCCGTTCGAAGAGAACGATGAAATCGAACATGTAATCGATTCGTAGCCAAACCCTAGAGGCACCTACCGACAAGTCGCGCCGACCACATCTGCCCCAGCGGCCACACCGGCCGGACTCCGACACACCCTCGAACACATGTTTGATCAATCGGCGGAACGCGACTACATTCAGCGTCATGGCTGACAGTGATCTGGGATCAGACCCGAAGCTCGACCGCACCCTCACCGATCGGCAGCGCAAGATTCTCGAGGTGATCCGCGCCTCGGTGACCACCCGGGGCTACCCGCCCAGTATCCGAGAGATCGGCGACGCCGTCGGCCTGACCTCCACGTCCTCGGTCGCCCATCAGCTGCGCACCCTGGAACGCAAGGGCTACCTGCGTCGCGACCCGAACCGGCCGCGCGCGGTGGACGTCCGCGGCGCCGACGACGGCCTGCGATCGGTGCCCAGCACCGACGTGGTCGGGTCCGACGCGCTGCCCGAGCCCACGTTCGTGCCGGTGCTGGGCCGGATCGCAGCCGGCGGCCCGATCCTGGCCGAAGAGGCCGTGGAAGACGTCTTTCCGCTGCCCCGCGAACTTGTCGGCGAGGGGTCGCTGTTCCTGCTCAAGGTCGTCGGGGAATCCATGGTCGACGCCGCGATCTGCGACGGCGACTGGGTGGTGGTGCGCCAACAGAACGTCGCCGATAACGGCGACATCGTCGCCGCGATGATCGACGGCGAAGCCACCGTCAAGACCTTCAAACGCACCAGCGGCCAGGTCTGGCTGATGCCGCACAACCCGGCCTTCGACCCGATCCCCGGCAACGACGCCGCGATCCTGGGCAAGGTCGTCACCGTGATCCGCAAGATCTGACGACCGCGGAGCTGCGAGCGGCTGCCCGCAGGTCGCAGTCAGATGCCGCGGGTGAAGCGGCCGGTCTCAGGGCTGCGGATGAAAACCGTTGGCCTCAGCGTGTTCTGGGCTGGCGAACCAGATCTCGGCCACGGTCTGCTGATAGCCGACGGTGCCCGGCAGGTAGTACGTGCTGGTGCGCATACTGCCCTTGATCGGGTAGCCGTCAGGCGCCTGGTGTGGATCGTCCAACGGCAGATGGATCGCCGGCGGCGGCGGTGCGTCCGGAGCCGAGGTGACCACCGTGGTCTCGTCCGAAGCCGGGTCGCCCCGGTAGGACGGTTCGGGGTACGGGTCTTCGGCGTAATCGTCGTCGCCGTAGTCGTCGTCGGCGTAGTCATCCTCGGGGTACCGCTCTTCGGCGTAGTCGTCATCCGCGGGTGCCCGTCGGTAGGACTCCTCGACGCCGGCCCCGTATTGGTCCTCGGTCGCGCCGTAGCGCTGCTCCGGTGCGGCCTCGGGCGGCGGCACTGCGCCGTACACCGGAGCGAACAACGAACCCGGCCCGGGCAGGTACACGTCGTCGTCGGGTGCGGTCCACACCGAGGGATCGGCATCCGGGCTGACCGCGGCATGCCGTCCCGACGGCGTCTCATCGATCACGTGGGTGGGCGCAGTGTCGACGGCGTCGTCGTCCCCGTCGTCGCCCTGCACCTCGTCGGCCTCATGTGCGCCGCGGTGTGTGAACAACGCGTTCGGGTCGTCCTCGGTCAGGTCGCGGCGGTACTCGGTGGTCTCCTCGCCGCCGACCTCGGGCTCTGACCAGCCGGTTCGCGCCTCCAGATACTCGGTGTCGTCCTCGGTTTCCTGGTACCCACCGGACGCCCGCTCCGACCACCGGCCGGCCCAGCGATCCTCGGGCTCGTCGTAGCCTTCGCGGTAGCGGCCCTGGTACCCGGTGTAGCCCTCGTCGCGGGCTTCGCGGTAGCCGTCCTCGTGCTCATCGCCGTAGCCGTCGTCGTAGCCGTAGCCGTCGTCGTGGTCGTCGTAGACCGGGGCGCGGCCGCGCGGCTCTTCGACCACCCGATCATGGTCGACGTCGACGTCGACGTCGGAGCCGCGTGCCCGGGAGCGCGCCCGCCAGGCCCACAACCCACCGAGCACCAACAAGGCCAGCGGGATCAGCCACCACAGCCAGCCGAGTCCGGTGCCGGACTCGTCGGCCGACGTGTCGGCAGCCTCGGCGCCCGGGGCGGCCGGCACCTCGACATCGACCAGCTGCTCGGCCAACCCGGCCGGGTCGGTACTGAAGCTTTCGTCGGCGGCGTTCCAGGACACCGAACCGGCCGCGAACTGCTGCGAGGTGACCTCGCCGTCGACAGTGGCGTCGGCGACCGGTACGCCCAACGCACCGGCGGCCCCGCCCAGCTGATCCCAAGCGGCCTTCATCGGGCCGCGTACGATCACCGCGCCGTCATTGGGCGTCCAGAAGATGGCCGGCTCGTCGCCGGCCGCGAAGTTCTGCACCCGGCTGTCGGGCACGCCGCCGTCGGTCTCGGCGCCGACCGGGAAGCCCAGGTCCCCTTCCGGACCGCCGGCATCGCGGTACTTCTCGGCGATGGCGCCGGCAACCACCTGAGCACCGGTGTCGGGACTGAAGTAGATGGTGCCGCCGGCGAAATCCTGTGCCGCACCTTGATCGCCGACCGGGACCTGCCCACCCTGCTTGACACCGAGCGGTCCGGCTTCGCCACCCGCGTCCCGCCAAGCGGCGTCGATGGCCGCGGTCGCGTCGTTGGGCGGGGCGAAGTTCAGATCGGCCAACTGGTCGGCGAGTTCGGGCGGTTCGGTGCTGAAGGCACCCGTGCTGGTGTTGAAACTCAACTGGCCGGCACTGAACGTCTGGGTCAGGACGTCGCCGTCGGCACTCTGGTCAGAAGTCGGGACGCCGAGCACACCGGAGGATCCACCCAGCTCGTCCCAGGCCGCGTTGATCGGGCCCCGCACCACCCAGGCACCGGTGTCGGGAGTCCAGAAGATGACCGGGCTGCCTTCGCCGTTGAAGGTGGTATTACGACTTTCCGGGCTGACCCGGCCGGGTCCTTCGTCAATCGTGGGAAATCCGAGATCACTGTCGGCAGGCCCGCCGAGCGCCAGATATTTCTCCAGAATGGCGCCGTGCATGATCCTGGCCTGTGTTTCCGGCGTGAAGAAAATCGCACCGCCGGTGAAATTCTGACCAAATCCGGCGCCGGCCGCATAGACCTCGCCAGCGGGCGCACCGAGGGTCGATGCCTGGCCACCGACTTCCTGCCATTTGGCGGTTATGGCGTCGGCGGCATCGGATTCCGGTGAGGCGTAAGCGAGCGGCGTCTGCACAGCCGTGCTGGTGACCAGCGCAGTAGCGGCCACCAAACCGACCACTGCGCGATTCACCAGCCTGCCCAATGACGATCGTCTGCGTGTCATCGCACTCTCCCCGCGATTAGCTGCGCTGCGTGTTCGCACATTGGTCGCCCCCGTTTTGGCTGCATTGCCCAATCGGCCCCACGGGGACCATATTGACGTCATTTGGGTGACAATACCCACCAGTCACACGGATTCCGTGCAGCCGCGACCGGCGCGCGCGTGTTTTGCACACGGCTTTTGGCGCCCGCGCCGGGCCGGAACCGCGACCTCAGACGCCGAGGCTGCGACCGATGATTTCCTTCATGATCTCGGTGGTGCCGCCGTAGATGGTCTGCACGCGCGCATCCAGATAAGCCTGCGCCACACCGTACTCACGCATGTAGCCGTAGCCGCCGTGCAGCTGCAGGCAGCGGTCGATCAGCTTCACCTGCGCTTCGGTGGAATACCACTTGGCCATCGCGGCCTGCTCGGCGGTCAATTTCTCCTCGAGATGCAGTTTCAGGAACTCGTCGACCATGATCCGCACCGCGGTCGTCTCGGTGGCCAGCTCGGCGAGCAGGAAACGGCTGTTCTGGAAGCTGCCGATCGGCTTGCCGAACGCCTTGCGTTCCTTGCAGTACTGGATGGTGTCGGCCAGCACGGCTTCCATCGCCGAGACCGCCATGATCGCGATCGAGATGCGTTCCTGCGGCAGGTTCTGCATCAGGTAGACGAAGCCCTGGCCCTCCTCGCCGAGCAGGTTCTGCGCCGGCACCTGTACGTCGGTGAAGGACAACTCGGCGGTGTCCTGGGCGTCCAGACCGATCTTGTCCAGGTGGCGACCGCGCTCGAAACCGGCCATACCGCGCTCGACGACCAGCAACGAGAAACCCAGCGCGCCCTTGTCCGGGTCGGTCTGCGCCACCACGATCACCAGGTCGGAATGGATCCCGTTGGTGATGAAGGTCTTCGAACCGTTCAGCACGTAGTGGTCACCGTGCTTGACCGCGCGCGTCTTGATGCCCTGCAGGTCGGAGCCGGTGCCGGGTTCGGTCATCGCGATCGCGGTGATCAGTTCGCCGGTGCAGAACTTCGGCAACCAGCGCTGCTTCTGCTCTTCGTTGGCCAGCCGCAGCAGGTACGGCAGCGCGACGTCGTTGTGCAGCGAGAAGCCCAGACCGCTGTAGCGGCCCGCGACGGTCTCCTCGACCAGCACGGTGTTGTACCGGAAGTCGTCGTTGCCGCCACCGCCGTACTCCTCGGGCACAGCCATGCCCAGGAAGCCCTGTTTACCGGCTTCCAGCCACACGTTGCGGTCGACGATCTTGTCCTTCTGCCACTGCTCGTGGAAGGGCGCGACGTGCTTGTCGAGGAAGGCGCGGTAGGACTCCCGGAACAGTTCGTGTTCGGGCTCGAACAGGTTGCGCTGGTACATGACGGCGTTGCTCACGGGTGACCTCCGGCAGCTTTGATCAAATCAACCGCCACGATATACCAACCACCCGGTTGGTCGAGAAACGAAACGCTGCCGGGGCCGTGGTCAGCCGCGCTGCTCGGCCGGCAGCCGCGGGGTCAGCAGGTCCACGAACTTGTCCGCGATCCGGTAGGCGTCGGCCATCGGGCCGCCGCGCACGATCGCGGCCGACAAGACGGTGTTGATGATCCCCCAGAGCATGGCCGCGACGTCGGCGGCGTCGTCGGCGCCCAACGCCGCGAAGTCCTCGGCCAGGGTGCGGCCGGCGTCCTCGGCGAACTGCGCCATGATCTGCTGGACGTTGGGATCCAGCGAGTTCTGCAGCAGCTGACAGACCTTGAAGAAGCCCGGCCAGCGCTCGAAGCTCTCGATGATCACCCGCACCTTGCTGCGGACCCGACGTTGCGCCGGACGCGGATCGGCGTGCTCGACGACGAAGACCGGTTGCGCCCAGTGCGCCAGCACCGCGGCATAGAGGTGCTCCTTGGAACTGAAGTAGCGGTACAGCGTCCCGAGCGCGACGCCGGCCTGATCGGCGATGTCGCGCATCTGGATCTGCTCGTAGTCATGCTGCTGCAGCGCCGCCACGGCGGCCCGGATGATCTGCGAACGGCGCGCCTGCTTGTAGCCCGGCAACTCGGTTGCCGGGGCCACGCCCTGCCCGCCGCGCGTCATCGCCGCGGCAATCCCAGGATCATCGTCGCGATGATGTTCAGCTGGATTTCCAGCGTTCCGCCGCCGATCAATTCCGACGGCAACGCCAGGGTGTATTCGACCGGCGTGTCGTTGGCCTGGGCCAGGGTGTAACCCTGCGCGCTGCCGCCGATCTGCTGAACCAGCGCCGAGCGCCCGCCGAACCGCAGTGCGTAGCTGCCGATCTGGCGCAGCACCTGACCGGTGGCCACCTTGGCGATGCTGGTCGCCGGGCCGGGCCCATGTCCGGCCAGTCGGCTCAGGGTGTCGCGCAGCCCCAGTGCGGCGATCGCGTTTACGCCGGCCCGGACCTCGCCGAGTGCACGCACGACGCCGGCGCGATCCGGCCGGGACTGCTGGGCCAGGGTGCGCAGTACCGCTTCGCGGTCGTCCTTGAGATAGCCGCTGATCGCGGCGCGTTCATTGGCCATGGTGGCCAGCGCGGCTGCCCAGCCCTGACCGGGCTGGCCGACCAGCATGTCGTCCGGCACGAAGACGTCGTCGAAGAACACCTCGTTGAAGTGCGCGTCGCCGGTCGCGGTACGTAGCGGCCGGATGGTGATCCCCGGCGTGCTCATGTCGAGTAGGAAATAGCTGATGCCCTTGTGTTTCGGGGCGTCGGGGTCGGTACGGGCCAGCAGCGCGCCCCAGTCCGCCCGATGAGCCGACGAGGTCCACACCTTCTGACCGTTGATCCGCCACCCACCGGGCACCTTGGTGGCCCGAGTGGACAGTGCAGCCAGATCCGAACCTGCACCCGGCTCGGAAAACAGCTGGCACCACGCCACGGTGCCACGCAGGATCGGTGCGGCGAACTGGGCTTTCTGCTCATCCGTACCGAACATCAGGATGGTGGGCAGGATCCACTCCGCGATACCGAGCGAGGACCGGACCACCTGCGGGCGGCGGTCAAATTCCTCGGTGATGATCAGTTGCTGCACCGGGGTCGCGTCCAAGCCCCACGGCGCCGGTAGCTGCGCGGCCAACAAACCGGCGTCGGCCAGCACATCGCGCTGGGCGCCGCTGTACAGGTTCTCGTAGTACGGGCTTTGCCGGCCGGGCGTGTCGTTGGTCAAAGTTGCTGCCCGGTCCAGGGTTTCGGCGACCTGCCGGCGGAATTCGAGATCGGTGTCGGGCAACTCGATGCTGAAGTCGCGACTCGGTCCCGCCGGGTCACCCAGTTCGGCTGCCCACCTGTCGGCCGGCCGCGCGGCTGCGGCCAAGCTGATCGCGCGGCGCCAGTACAGGTGCAGATCGTGTTCCCAGGTGTAGCCGATCGCACCGAACATGGTCAGCGCGTCGAACGCCAGATCGGGCAGGGCCGCCAGCGCGACGATCGCCGCGCCGGCCGCGGCCAGCCGCTGCTGCTGGGCGTCCTGGCCGATTGCGCGTACCGCGTCCCAGGCTGCTGCGGCGATCAACTCAGACTGCACGTAGAGCCGGGCGGCCTTGTGCTGCAACGCTTGGAAGGCGCCGATGGGTTGACCGAACTGTTCGCGGACCTTCAGGTGCGCCACCACGTTATCGGTGCACCATCGCGCGATTCCGGCTGCCTCGCAGGCCAGCACCGCGGTGATCCGGTCCTGCACGCCGCGCTCGTCGATCCCGGACAGCAGATCGGCAGAACTCGCCAGATGGTTTGTGACAGTCAGTGTTCCGACGTCACGGGTCAAGTCGGTGGCCCGCTCGGCGGTGATTTCGAGCGCACCATCGGCGCTGTCGAGGACGAACCACGACGTCGTTGCATCCGGGGTGATCGCGCTGATGACGATGCGCTGCGCCGAACACAGACCGAGATCCGGTCCGACCTGCCCGCTCAGCACCCAGCCACCATCGTGCGGAGTGGCGGTCAACTGCCCGGCTTCCGACGACACCACGGTAGCCGTGCATCCGGCAGCGATGTCGTGGAGCAACCGGGTGGTCGCCGCGCCGGGCCCGGCGCTGGCCGCGACCGCACCGGCGATGACCGTCGGGACCAGCGGTCCGGGCAGCAGCGCGTAGCCGGCCGCGTCGACCACGCATGCCGCATCGACCAGCTCGCCGCCTTGGCCGCCGACCGCCTCACCGAGGTGTACGGCGTGAAAACCCTGGGCCACCAACGATTCCCAGAACATCGGGCGGTCACCGGCGGCCACCGACTCGAACTGGGCGCGGGTCTTGTCCAGCGGGGCGTTACGTGCCGCGAAGGCTGCCATCGCCTCGGTCAGCTGCAGCTGTTCGTCGGTCAGCCCTACCGGCACGGCGCGACTCCCCTCATCGACTCGGTTCGTACTTCAGCAGCGTCACACCGTCGCCTGGACAGTCGACGAACACCGGCGAGACCGGCATACCGATTTCCAGCTCGGCCGGGTCGACGTTGACCAGCTCGGTGGCCAGGCGCGGGCCTTCCTCCCAGGCCACCACGGCCAACAACTGCGGTACCTGGTCGGCGAACTGCGGCGCAACCGGACGATGCGCGACGGTGAAGCTGACCAGCGTGCCGCGCCCGGAGATCTGCCGCCACTGCAGATCGTCGGCCAGGGTGCCCGGGGCCAGCACCCGCGGATAGAACACATGACGCCCGAGGGAGGGCGAATACTGCACCCAGATTTCGTGGCGCGCCAAGCCATCCCAGTACGGCTGGGATGTCGGGGTGGGCAGCGGCATCGGTCGTGTCGTCATCTCAGTCCCCTACCAGGATCAGGGCTTCTTGTTCGCTGAGTACGCCACCGTTGCCGGAGACGAACGCGCGGTTGCAGTCGGCGACTTGGGTTTCGCCGGCTCGGCCCATCAGTTGCCGGGTGGCGTCACAGATGTGGTGCATACCGCCGGCGTTGCCGGGCTGGCCGTAGCCGAGTTGGCCGCCGGCGGTGTTCATCGGGAAGTCACCGCGGAAGGTGAGGTCATGGTCGGTGACGAACTGCATGCCCTTGCCCTTCTCGCAGAACCCGGCGTCCTCCAGGGTGAGCAGCGCGGTGATGGTGTAGCAGTCGTAGATCGACACCATGTCCACCTCGGACGGCGTCAGTCCGGCCATGTCGAAGGCGCGCGGAGCGATCTCGAGCATCGGGGTCTGCAGCGGATTCTCGGCGTAGATGGGTGATTTGTACGGCACGCGTTCGCCGAAGCCCTTGATCCACACCGGACGGTTGCGGGACTTTCGGGCCAGCGTCTCGTTGGTCACCAGCACGGCCGAGCCGCCCATGCACGGCATCACGATTTCCAGCATGTGCAGCGGTGCGGCGATGACCGGGCTGGCCAGCACATCCTCGACCGTGATCGGTTTGTCGGCGAACACCGCGCCGGGCGTGTGGTTGGCGTTGACCCGCTGGTCGACGACGATCTTGGCCATCGCGGTCTCGTCGTATCCGTATGCGGCGCCATACATCTGGGCCACCTGCGCATACGGGCCGTTCTGGCCGAGGTAACCGTAGGGAATCTCGAACTCGGCCTGCGGGGAGCCGTACCGGAAGCTCGATGCACCGAACTCCACCGCGTCGCCGAAGCTGGGCGGCCGTTTCTCGTGCATCGGGGTCAGATAGATGGCCGGGATCGCACAGAGCACGGCTTGGCAGATCCCGAGTTCGATCGCGGCGGCGGCGCGCCAGACCATGGCGGCCGCGCTGGCGCCGCCCAGGTCGACGTACTCGGCGAAGTTGACGGGTAAGCCGAGGTACTCCACCACCGTCGAGGGCACGAACAGTTCGGATTCGAACACCCCGGTGGTGACCAGACCGTCGACCTGATCGGCGCGTAATCCGGCGTCGGCCACCGCAGCGGCCGCCAGCCGCGCCCACTGCTCGATGGTGAACTCGGGCGCGCCGGTGGGCATGCGCTCACACGGCAGTTCGTGGAAACCGACGATCGCGGCTTCACCGCGTAAACCCATGGGTCAATCCCTTCCGTTCGAGTCCGAACGCGACCCTACTGGGAATGAGAATCTGATTTCAATTTTGGCCCCCGAGGCCGCGTGCTCAGCTGCGGAGCGACCAGCCGATTCGCCGAATTCGGTGTGATCTTGGTAACAGCCTGCGAGGATCGCGGCGGCGAGTCAATCGGACCGATGCAGGGGGAATCATGCGGTTGCGGACACAGCCTCTGGTGACGTCACTGATCATCGCGATCTTCGCGGCGTTCAGCGTGTTGCTGCTGGCGGTCACGACGACGGTGCAGGCCGCGGTGAAGTTGGCGACGGACGGGACCGTGTTGGTGGTGCCGGGGACCGGTACCCCGAATCCCGACGAGCCTTACATGCAGAACGCCTTGGATTACTTCGTCGAACCGTCCGGCTCGAGCTGCGCCTACGACGTTGTCCCCTGCCCTGTCCCGGTGCCCTACATCGCGCAGTTCTGGCCGTTCCCGTTCGAAGGCTGGGGCGGTCTCGAGGGCGCCAAGTGGAACGTGTCGGTGGCCAGCGGCGTCGGCGAGCTCAACAGACTGTACGGCGAGCACAAGAACGACGATTCGGTGGCGATCTTCGGCTACTCGCAGGGCGCCACGGTGACCAGCATCGTGAAAGCCCAGCTGGCCGCAGCCTCTCCGAGCGGGCTGATCCCGGACAATGTCTCGTTCGTGCTGATCGGTAACCCGAACCGGCCCAACGGCGGGTTGTTCGAGCGGCTGGCCTGGCTGGGCACCGTGCCGATCCTGGACGCCACATTCGGCAACCCGACGCCGACGAACACAACGCCGCCGGCCGGGCCCGGCGAGTTCGTGATCAACACCACCGATTCGGCGTTCCAGTACGACGGCGTCGCCGACTTCCCGAAGTACCCGATCAACCTGCTGGCCGACCTGAACGCGATCGCCGGGTTCTGGTACGTGCACGGCACCTACCTGGAAGGAAACGGCCGAGAGGGCGCGCCCGCCTACGGCTACACGCCGGACCAGATCGAAGACATGGTGTCCGGCTGCGTGGATGATCCCACCGGCCCGAACTGCCAGCGCCATGGCGACACCATCTACGTCACCCTGCCGGCTCGGTCACTGCCGATCATGCAACCGTTCATCGACCTCGGGAACGCCACCGGCACCAGCGCACTGATCAACCCGCTGGTGGCACTGCTGCAGCCGATCACCCAGACGCTGATCGAGACCGGCTACGACCGCGCCGACTACGGTGCCCCGTCGCCGTTCGCCCTGATCCCGCGGGTCAACCCGATCACCCTGGTGAACGATCTGATCCAGGACATCCCGGAGGGCATCGACGCGGCCCGGCAGACCATCGAGTCGCCCACGCACACCATCCCCGACCTGCCGGGCACCGACGGCCCGATCACGGTCGCGGTGACCGACGAGGACGCAACCGCGCTACGCGCTTCGGAGGCACCGGCCGAAGACGAGCTGACCAAGGAAGAGCTGCCGGCCACGGCACTGGTGTCGAACGCCAAGCTGGCGCTGCCCAAATCATCGGCGCTGCCCAAGCCTGAACTGCCCAAGCTGCCCAAGCTGGAGTTGCCGGACCTACCGAAGCTGGAATTGCCCAAGCTCGAACGTCCCAAGAAGCCGCAGCTCAACGTGGTCCGGGACAACCCGCTGGCTTCGCAGGTCGCCGAGGATGGTGCGGCCGAGGATGCCGAATCGAGGCGGAACAGCAAGGTCGATCGGCCCGCACTGCGCGGGCCGATCGGCGCCGGCCCCACACCACTGCGGGACGTGGTCAAGCAGGTCAAGAGGACGCTGCGCGGTGGCCCCGCCGCACGGTCCAGCCACCAGCCCGAAGCCGCGCAGCCGGCCGCGTAGGCCGCCGATCACCCACCAGGTGATCAGCGTGCGCCGCGCTGGGCCACCTCGCGTGCATCGACGGCATCGACGGCCTCGGCGGGCTCGTCATCGGCCGGCTCGGGCTCGGCCGGCGCACGCAGCACCGCGGGGCGCAGCCGCTCGGGCAGCGCCCACAGCAGCACACCGAAGGCCGCCACCGCGGCCAGCGCGCTGAGCCCCGGCACCAGTACCGACACGTTCGGGAAACCGGCATTGACCAGCATGTAGACACCGAAGGCCAGGAACAATGCGGCCGCGACCAGCTGGATCATCCGTTCCGGCAGATGCTTGCCGGCCACCACTCCGACCAGGATGGCCAGCGCGTCGGCTGCGACCATGCCCACGGTGGAGCCGACCCAGACCGGGAACCAGTTGTTGTCGGTGGCCAGCGTGACGGTGGCCAGCATGGTCTTGTCACCGAGCTCGGCCAGCACGAACGCCGAGGTGACCACGAAGAACGCCGGGGCGGTGGCCTTCTGCGCCCGGCTCGTCTCCCCTTCGGTGAGGCTGTCGCCGCGCAGGGTCCACAACCCGAACACGATGAACATGACGCCGGCCAGCAGGCCGATCAGGTGGGTGGGCAGCGCGGACCCCAGATAGTGGCCGATCGCGACCGACAGCAGATGCACCGCGATGGTGGCCGTCGTGATCGCCGACAGCACCACCCACCAGCGGTAGCGCAGTGCGAACATCATCGCGACCAGTTGGGTCTTGTCGCCCAGTTCGGCGATGAAGATCACGGCAAAGCTCAGCAGCAAGGCAGAGAACAAGCCACTTCTCCTCGTCGGTGGCTGTGACCGGGGGTGAAAATCCATGCCTCCGGCCGACAACCACATGGTCGTCTGGCCGAAAGTCTCGCCCACCGGATCTGCGATCCGGTTCGAGCAGCCGGGCCGTTCTGACTTGCGTCAGGCTGGCCAGTATGTCGACTGTCCGATTGGGGGCTACTCCCCTTCGATGAGGCCAGCATAACCACACTCATCGCAAGGTGGCAACACCTACCCGACGAAAACGGTTCGCCCACAATAAGTTTGGGCTCAGGACAATGAAAGTTTGGGTACCCGAAACCTAATTGGTGAACCCGCGAAGACCGGCTGCGAGCGCCACCGGCACCTGGGCCCGGATCCGGGTTCCGCCCTCGGTGTGTTCGGTTTGCACCGACCGGCCGACGTCGTGCACCCGGGCCACCAGGTCGCCGCGATCGTAGGGAATGGTCACGTCGACGGCGACGTCGGTGGGCTCGACCAACTCCCCCATCCGGGTGCGCAGCTGATCCAGCCCCGCCCCGGTGTGCGCCGAGACGAACACCGCTTCCGGCAGTGCGCGCCGCAGCGTGGCCAACGCCAACTCGTCGGCCACGTCGATCTTGTTGACCACCAACAGTTCCGGTGCGGGCTTGACGTCGTGGTCGGCGAGCACGTCACCCACCACGGCCCGCACCGCGTTGATCTGACCCATCGGGTCCACGTCGGACCCGTCCACCACGTGCACCAGCAGGTCGGCGTCGATCACTTCCTCGAGCGTGGACTGGAACGCCTCCACCAGCTGGGTGGGCAGGTGCCGGACAAACCCCACGGTATCGGTCAGCACGAACGGCCGGCCGTCGTCGAATTGCCCACGGCGCGTTGTGGGTTCGAGGGTGGCGAACAGCGCATCCTCGACCAGCACACCGGCGCCGGTGAGCGCGTTGAGCAAACTGGACTTGCCGGCGTTGGTGTAGCCGACGATGGCCACCGACGGCACCTCGCTGCGGGCCCGCCCGCTGCGTTGGGTGTCGCGGATCTTCTTCATTTCCTTGATCTCACGGCGCAGCTTGGCCATCCGCTCCCGGATTCGGCGCCGATCGGTTTCGATCTTGGTCTCACCGGGACCGCGGGTGCCCACACCGCCACCGGCGCCGCCGGCGCGACCGCCGGCCTGCCGGGACATCGACTCACCCCAGCCGCGCAGCCGGGGCAGCATGTATTCCATCTGCGCCAGCGACACCTGCGCCTTGCCCTCCCGGCTGGTGGCGTGCTGGGCGAAGATGTCCAGGATCAGCGCGGTGCGGTCGATCACCTTGACCTTCACGGCCTTCTCCAGCGCGGTCAACTGCGCCGGCGACAGCTCACCGTCGCAGATCACGGTGTCCGCGCCGGTCGCGATGACCACTTCGCGTAGTTCGGCGGCCTTACCGGAGCCGATGTAGGTCGAGGGGTCGGGCTTGTCGCGGCGCTGGATCAGGCCCTCGAGCACCTCGGAGCCGGCGGTTTCGGCCAGCGCGGCCAACTCGGCCATGCTGGCTTCGACCTCAGCAGCCGTCCCCTCGGTCCAAACACCAACCAGCACAACACGTTCCAGACGCAGCTGACGGTATTCGACCTCGGAGATGTCTTCGAGTTCGGTGGACAGGCCGACCACGCGGCGCAGTGCCGCGCGGTCTTCGAGCGCCAGTTCGCCGGCGGTCGGGTCGAGGAAGGAGGGTTCGGTCATCAGCAGTGCCCGATGTTGTCACATCGGTCCCGGGTTGCGCGAATGATTTTCAAGCCTGCGCCCGCCACCAGTCGGCAGCCAATTCGCCGTGCGCCAGCAGCACCGACGGTCCACTGAGATAGCTGGTCGCCGCGGTGATCGAGACCCGCAACCGGCCACCGGGCACCGCAACCGCGACGGCGCCGGTTTCGGCGTCGCCGTGCCGCAGCGCAGCCACCGCGGTGGCCACGACCCCGGTGCCGCAGGATCGGGTCTCACCCACACCGCGTTCGTGTACCCGCATGTGCACCACGCCGTCGGTCGGTGCGGTGGCCACCTCGACGTTGACCCCGTGCGGGAAGACCGCGGGGTCGAACGCCACCGGTGCGGCCACATCCAAGTCCGCCAACTCGGCCTCGGTCAGGGTGGCGTCGATGCAGGCCAGATGCGGGTTGCCGACGTCGATCGCGAGCCCGGCGAACTGCCGGCCGCCGACCACGGCCTCGCTGGCCCCGGTGACGTTGGCCTTGCCCATGTCGACGGTGACCACGGCGTCGACCGGATCCACCGACTCGATCACCACCGGGCGCGCGCCAGCGCGCGTGCCCACCACGAACTCCGCACCCGACACCAGGCCCGCAGCACTCAGATAGTGCGCGAACACCCGCACCCCGTTGCCGCACATCTCGGCGATCGAACCGTCGGCGTTGCGGTAGTCCATGAACCAGTCCGACGCGCTGACGCCTTCGGGCAGCGCATCGAGCACACCGGCGTCGCGGAGTGCACCGGCCGTGCTCACCCGCAGCACACCGTCGGCTCCCAGACCACGCCGGCGATCACACAGCGCGGGCACCGCCGGGCCGGTCAGATCCAGCGCGGCAGGCTCGTCGAGCAGCACGACGAAGTCGTTCTGCGTGCCGTGTCCCTTCGCGAACTTCACCTGATCAGGATACGTGTCGCCAGCGCCGCACTGCCTGCTCGACCAGATCCTGTGCAGCGCCGTCCAGCCAGGTCACCCGGTGATCCCGCCGAAACCAGGACCGCTGCCGGCGCACATAGCGCCGGGTCCCGACGAAGGTGGGCTCCAGCGCACCCGAACCGTCGCCGCCGGCGTCGAAGTCGGCCAGCACCTGCGCGTAGCCCAGGGCACGGGCCGCGGTGACGCCGTCGCGCAACCCGACCGTGGTCAGCGCGCGTACCTCGTCGACCAGACCGTCGGCGAACATCTGCTCGGTGCGCAGCAGCAGTCGCTGGTCCAACGGCTCGGTCTGCCGATCCACCCCGATGATCGCGGTGTCCCAGCGCGGCGCGCCGATCCGCGGGGCCGACGCCGCGAACGGCTGACCGGTCAGTTCGACGACTTCCAGCGCCCGCACGATGCGCCGACCGTCGGTGGCGAGGATCGAGGCCGCCGCCTCCGGGTCCACCCGGGCCAGCTCGGTGTGCAGCGCCGCGACCCCGATCTCGGCCAGCCGGGCCTCGTAGCGGGCCCGGACCGTCGGATCGGTCGCCGGGAAGGACCAGTCATCGAGCAGGGACTGCACATAGAGCATCGAGCCGCCCACGATCACCGGCACCGCACCGCGCCCCGCGATGGCTTCGACGTCGGCGGCCGCAGCACTCTGGTAGCGCGCGACCGTGGCGGTTTCGACGACGTCGAGCACGTCGAGCTGATGGTGCGGGATGCCGCGCCGCTGCTCGGGCGGCAACTTCGCGGTGCCGATGTCCATGCCGCGGTAGAGCTGCATGGCGTCGGCGTTGATGATCTCGCCACCGAGCCGTTCGGCCAGATCCAGTGCCAGTGCCGACTTTCCGGTGCCGGTCGGCCCGATCACCGCAATGGGTCTCACGGCTGCCAACTGCCCACGAAGTAGCCGACGCCGAACGGGGCGCCGCGGTAGCGCTGTTCGGTGTGCCGGGGTTGCGGCAGCAGCCCGGCCAGCGCCGCGAACGCGGCCCGGCCGACGATCCCGGCCGGCAGATCGGTGAGCTCGGCGGCCGCCCCGGCGGCCAGCGCGTCGTCGAGGGCCTGCTGCACGACGACGGCGTCGGGATCGTGCCCGCCGGGCGCCGACGGGGTCAGGGTGTGGGCGCCGTCGGCGACCACCAGCACACCGACCGGAACCTCGGTGGCGTCGAGTTCGGCGCGCAACCGCGCTCCGGTGCCGGCCGCGCCGCCCGGATCGGCCACACAGATCACCCGGGCCTGCGCCTCGGGAGCGACCTGGCCGCGCAGCCAGCCGGCGATCAGTGCAGCCAGCGGCAGCCCGGCCACCGGGTGCTCGCCGGGCGCGAGCGCCACCGGCACGTGGACCCCGTAGCCGGCGAACGTACCGGCCACCTCGGGACCGATCTCGACGTCGGCGTCGGCGACCCCGAGGACCAGCCAGTGCGCCGGCAGGGTGGCGGCCGCGGCCAGCGCGGCGTCGTGCAGATCGGTCAGTTCGGCGGCGGCCGCGCCGGCCAGTTCGGGGACCAGCACCGGCGCCGACGGCACGATCGCGACAGTGGTCAGCACGTCGGCAACGCTATCCGGACGACGTCGGCGCTACCGCATCGCCGGTCGGTTCGGATTCGCCGGTGCCGGCTTCGCCGCGCGCCAGGGCCGCGGTGGAGACCACCATCACCGCGATCGCGGCCACCAGCGCGAACCAACCGCGCTCGCCGGGCTGCATGGTCTCCCCCAACACCACCACACCCAAGATCGCGGCGACCACCGGTTCGGCGACCGTCATGGTGGGCAGCGACGCGGTCAGCGCACCGGCCCGAAACGCCGACTGTTGCCAGGCTGTCGCGGCCACCGCGACCAAAGCCCACGCGTACAGCTCGGGGGCGGTGAGCACCGCGGCTACGCCGTGTCCCAGCGTGGCGACCACGCCCTTGGTCAGCACCGCGAACACGCCCCACAACGCGCCGGAGACGAACGCCAGCAGCACCGCGGCCGGCGAGCCCGGCCAGCGCCGCGCACCGATCAGGCAGGCCAGCACGATCGGGCCGAGCACGGCCAGCACCACCAGCCAGGTGTCGCCGTCGGCGCGGGACTGTCCGGCGGTGGGGTTGCCGGCCACCACGATCAGCGCGACCGAGGCGGCCAGCAGCGCGGCCCAGATCCATTCCCGTCGACGCACCTGCCGGCCGGTCACCCGGGCGTTGATCACCAGCGCAAACAGCAGCGAGGTGACCAGCAGCGACTGCACCAGCAGCACCGAACCCAACCCCAGCGCGGCGGCCTGCAAACCGAACCCGATGGCAGCCACCCCGCTGCCCAGCCACCAGCCACGGTCCCGCAACAGCGTCAGGAACAACGACAGGTGCCCGACCGGCTGATCGCTGACCGCGTGCGCGGTGCGCTGATGCATGACATCGCCGATGCCGATGAACAGCGCGGCGCCCAGGGCCAGCAGTGCGGCGAGGTCGGCATGGGCCATCATGGCCGCCTCTCACCTCGCTTTCGGCACCCGCTTATCCAGAACGTAACTACGGCTTGGGGTGCTAGCTGCTTGAATACCCTGGATACATTAGAAGCATCCGGGGCGAAGCTCGCTTCGTGCCGGACGGGACTTGACCGGCGCCGCGTCGCGCGGCAGTGCGCGGGATACCGTGCGGAGGGTAGGTACGGCTGCATGACCACGAACGAACCGACACACGGCGACGCATCCGCTCCGCCCAAGCCCGGACCGGTCCCCGGGCCCCGGCCGGGTCCACGGCCCGGTCCGCGTCCAGCAGCCGCACCGCCGGTGGCGCCGGTGGCTCCGAGCAGCGATCCGCACAAGTTCGGCCGGGTCGACGCCGACGGCACGGTGTGGTTGCTGTCCTCGGCCGGAGAACGGCAGATCGGTTCCTGGCAGGCCGGCGACAGCGAAGCCGCCTTCGCGCACTTCGGCCGCCGCTACGACGACCTGTCCACCGAGGTGGCACTGCTCGAGCACCGCCTGGAATCCGGTGCCGGCGACGCCCGCAAGATCAAGACCGCGGCCGCTCATCTGGCGGCGGACTTGCCGACCGCCGCGGTTCTCGGTGACGTCGACGCGCTGGCCGCGCGGCTGACCGCGATTGCCGAGCATGCTGAGTCCGCGGCCGCCGAGGACAAGGCCAAGCGCGAGCAGCACCGGGCCGCCCAGACCGCGCGCAAGGAGGCGCTGGCCGCCGAGGCCGAGGATCTGGCGGCCAACGCGACACACTGGAAGTCGGCCGGGGACCGGCTGCGGGCCATCCTCGACGAGTGGAAGACCATCACCGGTCTGGATCGCAAGACCGACGACGCGCTGTGGAAGCGGTATTCGGCGGCGCGCGAGACGTTCAATCGGCGCCGCGGTTCGCATTTCGCCGAGTTGGATCGGGAACGCGCCGGCGCGCGGGCGGCCAAGGAGCGGCTTTGCGAGCGCGCCGAGGCGCTGGTGGATTCCACCGACTGGGGTCCGACCAGTGCTGCGTTCCGCGATTTGCTGACCGAGTGGAAGGCCGCCGGCCGGGCCGCCAAGGACGTCGACGATGCGCTGTGGCGCCGGTTCAAGGGCGCTCAGGATGCGTTCTTCGGGGCCCGCAACGCGGTCACCGCGGAACGCGATGCCGAGTTCACCGCCAACGCGACCGCCAAGGAGGCCTTGCTCGCCGAGGCTGAGCAGATCGACACCTCGGATCTGGACGCCGCGCGCAGCGCGCTGCGCGCCATCACCGACAAGTGGGACGCCATCGGCAAGGTGCCGCGCGACCGCACCGATCTGGAGCGCCGGTTGCGCGCGGTGGAGAAGAAGGTTCGCGAGGCCGCTGACGCCGGGTGGACCGACCCGCAGGCGCAGGCCCGCGCCGAGCAGTTCGCCGCCCGCGTCGAGCAGTTCGAGAAGCAGGCGGCCAAGGCCGAGGCGGCCGGGCGCAGCAAGGAAGCTGCCGAGGCCCGCGCCAACGCCGAGCAGTGGCGTCAGTGGGCCGACGCGGCCGCCGATGCGCTCAAGCCGGCGGGCCGGCGGGGCCGGTAGGCCCTTCGTCGGGCTTGTCGGGCTTGTCGGCCTCGGCGCTCCGGTCGAGGTCGTCGAGCAAGCTCTGGGTCTGACGTTGCGCGGCTTCGTTGCGGCGCTGCTCCTCGGCGGCCAACTGCACCGCGGTGCGGGTCCACACCACCCGCGCCCAGTGGAACGCCAGCACGATCACGGTGATCCAGCCGATCACCAGCCCGATTCCGGGACCGGGCAGGCCTTCGGCCGCGGTTTGCCGCGTCCACACCGCCAACATGCCGGTTGCCGCCGACACGCAGGTTCCGGCCAGCGCCACCCAGGCCACCGCCCAGCGTCGGGTCAGCAGCGCGAGCATCGAGAATCCGACGCCGAAAACCGCTGCCAGCCAACAGAACACCCGCGACGGCAGCGCAATCCCGACGTCCAGGGCAGTTTGGTTGCCGAGCAACACGTCGACGCCCCGGGCGTCGCCGGTGTGCGGCAGGAAGAACGAGGCCAACAGCAGGAACACCAGCACCGCGACGACGACGGCGCGCGCGCCCGGGTCGATCTCGCGGGCCACCCGACGCTCGGCGGCCTCCAGTTCGGCCCGGTATTCGTCGAATCCGTTGGTGTTCATCGGCTGCACCCCACCGGCTCGGGCTGCGCGGTCGGCCGGCCCAGCCCGGGTAGTCCCAGGCCGACGGTGCGCGGCCGCTGACCGGCGGCGTGCGCGTCGCCGGCGCGGGTACGACGATGCGAGAGCAGCGCGCCGTCGGCGATCAGATGGTGCGGCGCCGCGGCGGTCACCACGGTGCGCACCACGTCGCCGGGCCGGATGTCGGCGGCGCCGGGGGCGAAGTGCACCAGCCGGCCGTCGCGGGCCCGGCCGCTCATCCGCGCTGTGGCGCTGTCCTTGCGTCCCTCACCGGTGGCAACCAGCAGTTCGACGTCACAACCGATTTGTGCGGTGTTCTCCGACAGCGAGATCTCCTCCTGCAGCGCGATGAGCCGTTCGTAGCGTTCCTGCACGACGTGCTTGGGCAGCTGGTCGGGCAATTCGGCGGCCGGGGTGCCCGGCCGCTTGGAGTACTGGAAGGTGAACGCGCTCGCGAAGCGGGCGCGGCGCACCACGTCCAGGGTGGCTTGGAAGTCGTCCTCGGTCTCGCCCGGGAAGCCGACGATGATGTCGGTGGTGATCGCCGCGTGCGGCATGGCTGCCCGCACCCGGTCGATGATGCCCAGATACCGCTCAGCGCGGTAGGACCGGCGCATCGCCTTGAGCAGTCGGTCCGAACCGGACTGCAGCGGCATGTGCAGGGTGGGGCAGACATTGGGGGTTTCGGCCATCGCCTCGATCACGTCGTCGGTGAACTCGGCCGGGTGCGGCGAGGTGAACCGGACCCGCTCCAGACCGTCGATTTCCCCGCAGGCGCGCAACAATTTGGCAAATGCGCCGCGGTCCCGCGAGCTGTCCGGGTCGGCGAACGACACCCCGTAGGCGTTCACGTTCTGGCCCAGCAGGGTGATCTCCAGGACGCCCTGGTCCACCAGCGACTGCACTTCGGCCAGGATGTCGCCGGGCCGGCGATCCACTTCCTTGCCGCGCAGCGCCGGGACGATGCAGAACGTGCAGGTGTTGTTGCAGCCCACCGAAATGGAAACCCAGGCCGCATAGGCCGATTCCCGTGCGGCCGGCAGCGCCGACGGAAACTCTTCGAGCGCTTCGACGATCTCGACCTGCGCCTGCCGGTTGTGCCGGGCGCGTTCCAGCAGCGTCGGCAGCGAACCGATGTTGTGCGTGCCGAACACCACGTCGACCCAGGGGGCGCGTTTGAGCACCGCGTCGCGGTCCTTCTGGGCCAGGCAGCCGCCGACCGCGATCTGCAGGTTCGGGTCGGTTTGCTTGCGCGGGGCGAGGTGGCTGAGGTTGCCGTACAGCTTGTTGTCGGCGTTCTCCCGGACCGCGCAGGTGTTGAACACCACGACGTCGGCGTCGGCGCCCTCGGGCGCGCGGCGGTAGCCGGCGGCCTCCAGCAGCCCGGCCAACCGTTCGGAATCGTGCACGTTCATCTGGCAGCCGTAGGTCCGGACCTGGTAGGTCCGGTCAGCAGCGAGACCGGTTGCGGATGCGACGTGCACCCGACCATGGTACGGACGTGCCTGCGGAGGACCCAATTCGCTCCGCGGACGGCACGCTGAGTCGAGCGCACGCGAAATGTCCGTCGGGTCGGTAAGGTCCTTGCCCATGGCCGCCCCCGAAGTGCCGATGGTCTCGATGCAAGCGGTGGACAAATACTTCGGCGATTTGCATGTGCTCAACGACATCAACCTCGACGTGGCACGCGGTCAGGTGATCGTGGTGCTCGGACCGTCCGGCTCGGGGAAGTCCACCCTGTGCCGCACCATCAACCGGCTGGAAACCATCGATTCGGGCACCATCAGCATCGACGGAGTGCCGCTGCCGGCCGAGGGTCGCGCCCTGGCGCAGCTGCGCGCACAGGTCGGCATGGTGTTCCAGTCGTTCAACCTGTTCGCGCACAAGACCATCCTGGACAATGTCGCGCTGGCGCCGGTGAAGGTGCGCAAGCTGTCCGGCAAGGAGGCCCGCGCCGAGGCGATGGCCCTGCTGGACCGCGTCGGCGTGGCCAACCAAGCCGACAAGTACCCGGCTCAGCTGTCCGGCGGCCAGCAGCAGCGGGTGGCGATCGCGCGGTCCCTGGCGATGAATCCCAAGGTGATGCTGTTCGACGAGCCGACCAGCGCCCTGGACCCGGAGATGGTCAACGAGGTGCTGTCGGTGATGACCAGTTTGGCCGAGGGCGGCATGACCATGCTGGTGGTCACCCACGAGATGGGGTTCGCCCGGAAGGCCGCCGACCGGGTGGTGTTCATGGCCGACGGCGCCATCGTCGAGGACGCACCGCCGGACGAATTCTTCTCCAATCCCAGTTCGGAACGGGCCCGGGACTTCCTCGGCAAGATCCTCAACCACTAGGGGTCAGACGAACATGCTGATGGCGCCTAGACGCGTGCGGCTGCTCGTTCCGGCGATGCTGGCCATCCTGGTGGCGCTGCTGCTCACTTCCTGCGGTAGCGGCGGCGACAAGATCACCATCGGGACCAAGTTCGATCAGCCCGGGTTGGCAGCCAAGCTGCCCGACGGCTCGATGGCCGGGTTCGACGTCGACGTCGCCACCTACGTGGCGGGCGAGTTGGGGTACACCCCGGATCAGATCGAGTGGAAAGAGGCTCCGTCGGCGCAGCGCGAGACGCTGATCCAGAACGGCCAGGTCGACTACATCGTCGCCACTTACTCGATCACCGACTCCCGCAAGGCCAAGGTCGGTTTCGCCGGCCCGTACCTGATCACCGGGCAGGGACTGCTGGTGCGCGCCGACAACACCGACGTCACCGGCCCGGCGTCGCTGGAGAACAACAAGAAGCTGTGTTCGGTGACCGGTTCGACGCCGGCCCAGAACATCAAGAAGCAGTACCCGGGCGTGCAGCTGCAGCAGTTCGACACCTATTCGGCCTGCCTGGAGGCGCTGCGCAACGGCATTGTGGACGCGCTGACCACCGACGAGGTGATCCTGGCCGGGTACGCCGCGCAGTACCCCGGGGCGTTCAAGCTGGCCGGCGAACCGTTCACCGAAGAGCGCTACGGCATCGGACTGCACAAGGAAGACGTCGAACTGCGCGGCCAGATCAACGACGCCATCGAGAAGATGATCGCCGACGGCGCCTGGCAGCAGGCCTTCGAGCGCAACCTGGGCCCGGCCGGGCTGGCCCCGCCGACCCCGCCGGAAGTCGACCGCTACACCCGGGTCGCCGAAGTCGAACAGGCCGCGATCTTCGGCACCTACCGCTCGGCGATCCTCAAGGCGTTCTGGCTGACCATTCAGCTGACCTTGTTCGCCGCGATCGGCGCGCTGGTGCTGGGCACGGTTTTGGCGGCGATGCGACTGTCCCCGGTTCCGGTGCTGCGTTCGTTGGGCACCGCGTACGTCAACATCGTCCGCAACACGCCGCTGACCCTGATCCTGTTGTTCTGCTCGTTCGGTCTGGCCCAGACCCTCGGCATCACGTTGAGCGATCCGAACTCCACCACGTCGATCGCCGACAGCAACTTCCGGTTGGCGGTCCTCGGGTTGGCGGTCTACACCGCGGCGTTCGTGTGCGAGACCCTGCGTTCGGGGGTCAACACCATCCCGCTGGGCCAGTCCGAGGCGGCCCGGGCCTTGGGCCTGACCTTCGGCCAGAATCTGCGGCTGATCCTGTTGCCGCAGGCGTTCCGCTCTGTGCTGGTGCCGCTGGGTTCGGTGCTGATCGCACTGACCAAGAACACCACCATCGCGTCGGCGATCGGCGTGGCCGAGGCGGCGTTGCTGATGAAGGAGATGATCGAGAACACCGCGGCGCTGCTGGCGGTCGGCACGATCTTCGCCGTCGGATTCATCATCCTCACCCTGCCGATGGGGTTGTTCTTCGGCTGGGCCGGCAAGAAGTGGGCGGTGGTCCGGTGAGGAGCGAGCGAGCGCAGCGAGTGAGCGATCGAACCGGCAGGAGGCAGGGGTGAGCACTTCGGCTTCGGTTCTCTACGACGCGCCGGGCCCGCGGGCGCGCACCCGCAACCGGCTGATCTCGACGGCGGTGCTGCTGCTGACCGCCGTGGTGGTGTGGCTGGTGTTCTCCGGTTTGGCCGACAAGGGTCAGTTGGATGCCGAGAAGTGGCGACCGTTCCTGACCGGCGACCTGTGGAAGACCTATGTGTGGCCCGGTATTCGGGGCACGCTGACCGCGGCCGCGATCTCGGTGGTGTTGGCCGGGTTCCTCGGGGTGGCGCTGGGTGTCTTCCGGTTGTCGCCGTCGCCGTGGCTGCGCTGGCCGGCTGCCGTCATCGTCGAGTTCTTCCGCGCGGTGCCGGTGCTGATCATGATGATCTTCGCCTACTTCCTGTTCGCGCTGTACGACGTGTTCCCGTCCCAGCAGCTCGCGCTGGCCGGCGTGGTCACCGGCCTGACCCTGTACAACGGCGCGGTGTTGGCCGAGATCGTCCGGACCGGCGTGCTGTCGTTGCCGCGTGGGCAGAGTGAGGCCGCGTCCTCGCTGGGGCTGGGCTGGTGGCAGACCATGCGCACGATCCTGCTCCCGCAGGCCATTGCCTCGATGCTGCCGGTGCTGATCTCGCAGTTGGTGGTGGTGCTCAAGGACACCGCGATCGGTTACCAGATCACGTTCGTCGAAATGGTCCGCCAGGGCACCGTGATCGGCTCCAACTACGGCAATTACGTTCCCGCGCTGATCGTGATCGCGGTGCTGATGATCGCCGCGAACTTTGCGCTGTCGGAGGTCGCGGTTCGGATCGAAGCCCGGATGCGTCGCTCCAAGCGGGCACCGGAGCCGCTGCCGGTGGAGACCACCGAGCAGGCCGGCGACTGAGTCAGCCGCGCGCGGCTCGGCTCTAAAGCTTCGCGCAGCGCGCCAACAGTTCTTCGTCCGGCGGCTGATAGAACGACAGCACCACATGCTGGCAGCCCACATCGCGATAGGCCGGCAGCGAATTCAGTTGCTGGTCAACCTGTTCGTCGTTGCCCGGATGTAGGAACAGCTGCACCGATCGGCGGACGTCGGCGGGGTTGCGGCCCACGTCGGCGCAGGCCGCGTCGAGGGCAGCATTGGTCTGCGCCCATTCCTGCGGGCCCTGCCCGGGCGCGTTCCATTCATCGGCGTGCTTGGCGATCACCCGCAGCATCTTGGGTTTCATGCCGCCGATGATGATGGGCGGGTGCGGTTGCTGCAGCGGCTTCGGGTTGGCCAGCGCATCCTCGACGGTGAAGAACTTGCCCTCGAAGCTGACCCGCTCCTCGGTCCACAACCGCTTGATCACGGTCAACGCCTCGTCGAGCATCTGCACCCGCGCGCCTGGAGCCGGGAAGTCGAAGCCGTAGGCTTGGTGCTCGGCCTCATGCCAACCGGCGCCCAGCCCGAAGTCCAGCCGCCCACCCGACATGTGATCGATGGTGACCGCGATCTTGGCCAGCATCGCCGGGTTGCGGTAGGTCACCGAACCCACCAGGCAGCCGACCCGCGAAGTCTTGGTGTGCGCTGCCATGCCGGCCAGCAGGGTCCAGCCGTCGTAGGTCAACAGCTCGGGATCGGTCAGTCCGTAGAAGTGGTCGTAATCCCAGATGGCGTGGAAACCGAGTTCGTCGGCGCTGCGCCAGAAGCGTTCCAGCACCGGGTAGTCGAAGGTCGGGGACAGCTTGGCCGATAACAGCATGTGCGCCAACCTACTCGGCGAACCGTGTCCTTTCAGACCTTGCGGCGTTCGTATTCGGCGGCCAGTTCCACTTTGACGACGTCGAAAGCCATGTTCTGCGGATATCCCCGCCGGGCCAGCATGCCGACCAGTCGGCGGGTGACCTTGACCTCGTCGCCGTCATCGAGGCGTTCCCGACGCAGCTTGGCCCGCACCAGCTCTTCGGCGCGTTGCCGCTCGGCCCCGGAATCCAGTCCGGCCAACGCCTGATCGATCACCTCGTCGGCGACACCCTTGTTGTGCAACTCGGTGCTCAAGGCGCGCCTGCCCTTTCCTGAGTTGGCGTGCCGGGTTCGCACCCACTGCTCGGCGAAGTCGACGTCGTCGATCAGCCCGACTTCGGTCAGCCGGTCCAAGACCGGGGTGCTGACGTCGGCCGGATAACCCCGCTTGGTCAGTTGGGTCTCGAGTTCGGCGCGGGTACGCGCGCGCACGGTGAGCAGGCGCAGGCACAGTGCTCGCGCCTGCTCAGCGCGCTTGACCGGATCGACCAGGGCTTCGGTTCCAGCCGATCCGGTCGGGTCAGAAGTCGACCGGGGCGGGTAGGACGTCATCGCTGGCCTCGTCCGTCACCACCGCGCCGATGCCGAGCTTTTCCTTGATCTTCTTCTCGATCTCGTTGGCCACGTCGACGTTCTCCAACAGGAACTTGCGGGCGTTCTCCTTGCCCTGGCCCAGTTGCTCTCCCTCGTAGGTGAACCACGACCCGGACTTGCGGATGAAGCCCTGCTCGACGCCCATGTCGATCAGCGAGCCCTCCTTGGAGATGCCCCTGCCGTACAGGATGTCGAACTCGGCCTGCTTGAACGGTGGGCTGACCTTGTTCTTGACCACCTTGACGCGGGTGCGGTTGCCCACCGCGTCGGTGCCGTCCTTGAGCGTCTCGATCCGTCGCACATCCAGGCGGACCGAGGCGTAGAACTTCAAAGCCTTTCCGCCAGTTGTGGTTTCGGGCGAGTTGTGCACCATCACGCCGTCGACGAAGTAGTTGTGATTGCCTTCCACCTCGATGTCGAATCGGTTCATCGACCGGGTACGCGGTTTGACGTGCACGTCGAGCACCCGAGCCGGCACCAACCGTTGGGTCGGCGCGACGAACTCCGGCGTGACCGTGCTCAGTCCGCGGAACCGCGGCAGCAGCTTGTACTCCATCGACGGGGCCATGTACGGCGCCACCAACTCCTGGAACTTCGCCGAGGCCGCGGTGGAGAACGTCAGCACCGCCTTGGCGGCCGCACCCGACAGCCGCAACCGAACATCCAGGCCGTGGGTGTCGCGCAGGTAATCCCGCAGCCGTTCCCGCGAGCCCTCGCTCATGGCCTCGACGCAGATCTCGATGCGGCCGCTGCCGCCGGCGCTGCGTTGCTGCAGGCCCTTGGAGCGCGTGGTGAACGAACCGTCGTCCATGTACCAGATGGCCAGCGCCAGCGGAGTGAGCGCTTTCAGGTAGTCCTCGGAGAGGAACTTCTTACCGTCACCGAGGTAGACCGCGCGCTGCAGTTCGGCCAGCTCCGGCAGCGGGGTGAAGTCGACGAATCGAGCACCCTTGTCGTTCTCTCGCGTGGAGTGCTTGATGTTGCCCATTAGGTCGGTCTTCCACTGCAAGTATTCGACCTGCTTGGCGTCGTGGCCCATCCGGAAGCGAACACCGTTGCGGTCCCGGCGATTTGGCGAAAGGTTTCCATCGCCCATCAGCGAACCCAACACGACCTGGAATTGTTGCTCGCTGAGCAGCTGCGGCTCGGAGGCCAACACCCGGTCACCGGGGATCAGATCTCCCGCTTCGGTCCAGCCGGCCGGGGTGCGGATCAGGTGGTTGGGCGTGGCGGCGAACTGTGAGCGGCCGTTCCCGCCGGACTTCTCGACGGTGAACTGCAAGAACTGTTCGGCCGGGCCGTTATTGAACCAGTTGACCACCTTGCGGGGCACGATCTGGTCGGAGACCGGGTCGTAGGACATCACCTCGACATCCATCTTCTGGTTGACGATCTTGCCGATCTTTTCCATGCTGCCGTCAGCCAACTGAACTCGGGTGTCATAGGAAAAGCATCCGAACATCACTCCGATTTTTTCGCGGAGCTGGTTGATGAAGATCGCGGTGGTGCCCGAACTGTTCAGCGCGCCGGTGATCTTGCGCAGCGCCTGGCTCATCAGGCGGGCCTGCAGACCGACGTGGCTGTCACCCATCTCGCCTTCGATCTCGGCGCGTGGCACCAGGGCCGCCACCGAGTCGATGACCAGGATGTCCAGTGCACCGGAGCGGATCAGCGTGTCGGCGATCTCCAGGGCCTGCTCACCGGTGTCCGGCTGGGAGACCAGCAGCGAGTCGGTGTCCACGCCGAGTTTCTTGGCGTAGTCGGGGTCCAGCGCGTGCTCGGCGTCGATGAAGGCCGCGATGCCGCCGGCGGCCTGGGCGTTGGCCACCGCGTGCAGGGCGACGGTGGTCTTACCCGAGGACTCCGGGCCGTAGATCTCGATGACGCGGCCGCGCGGCAGACCGCCGATGCCCAGCGCCACGTCCAGGGCGATGGATCCGGTGGGGATCACCGAGATGGGCTGGCGAACTTCCTCGCCGAGCCGCATCACCGAACCCTTGCCGTGACTCTTCTCAATCTGCGCGAGAGCGAGCTCGAGTGCCTTCTCGCGATCGGGGGCCTGTGCCATGGTGCACCTCTCGGTTAGTCGTCGGTTGACCGTGTTCGGTCGGTTGGCCGTGACGCTAGATCAAGGCTCCGACAAGTTCGGCCCGGTCGAACGTCCACCACAATAACGAACAGGTGTTCGATGGCAAGTAGGCGCGCCGCAGCGTGTCAGGCCAGCGTGTCCAACACGCCGGCGAGTTCGGCCGGCCGGGCGTAGAACGGCGAATGACCACCCGGCAGTTCGACCGGCCGGGCCCCCAGCCACTCCCCTGCCACCCGCCGTGACCAGGCCGGATCCACCATCCGGTCGGCACTGCAGATGATCGAGGTGGACGGCGTCGAGGCGGGCCCGGGGAACGGATTGCGCTCCCGCAGCGGACGGATAGCCTGGAACCGCAGCCGTTCGAACGCGGCCGCGGCGATGTCGTCGTCGCAGTCCGGGTAGAACAACTCGCGGGCCAGATCCGCATCGGCCCACCGGGTGCCGTCGTCACCCTTGGCCAACCCGCGCCGGTAATCCGGGTTGAGGATGCGGTAATCGCGATCCGATTCGGCGAAGCTGCGGTCCGGCTCGGCCGCCACCGCGCACAGGTACACCAGATGGGCAACGCCCGGCAGTTCAGCGATCCACGGCAGCAGGCACCCGCCCAGCGAATGCCCGACCGCAATGACCCGTTCTTCGCCGGCCACCGCGGCGGCGAATGTCGCTGCGTAGTCGGCGAAACCGGCTTCCGGATCGTCGAAGCGCACGTCGACGGCGATCGCGCGGTGCCCCCGTCGCTCCAGTTCGGGGATCAGCTTCTCCCAGCACCACGGTCCGTGCCAGGCTCCGTGCACCAGGGCGAAGGTCGCCATCGCTCAGCTCACCACTGATCGCGCGGCACGTCGAAGTCCGCGCACAGGGCGCGCCACACGTCGCGGGGTTCCACCCCGGCTTCGATCGCCTGCGCCGCGGTACGGCCACCGAACCCGGGCAGCACGTGGTCGACGAGCAACGAAGCACCCCGCACCGAACCGAACTGGCCGGCGACGAGTTCATGGAATTCGGTCAGCCGCACAGCCCAAACCTACCTAACCGCGTCGCGGCACACGCCGACCGGATCGGCCACCTGCACGGCGGTGGCCGCGGCCGCCCGCGCCGCCTCGGCGTACCGTGGCGACGCCAGCACGGTACGCACCGCGTCGGCCAGCCCATCGGCACTCAGCGGCCGGATCAACTCGCCGCTGCCTTGGCGCACAACACGATTCGCCATCTCCCACTGATCACCGCCACCGGGCACCAGCACCATCGGCACGCCCGCCAATAACGTCTTCGCGACGATGCCGTGCCCACCACCGCAGATCATCAGATCAGCGTGCCGCAACAGTTCGTCCTGCCGACCCAGGCCGGCCACCGCCCAGGACGGCAGACCGGTTTCAGAGCCGCTCAGCCGCGAGATCGCCACCCGCGCTCCGGCCGGCAGCACGGCACCGGGAGTCAGCGCGGACAGCGCCAGTTCGGCCATCCCCTGGGTCCCGGTGGTCGCCGTGGACGGCGCCACCACCACCAGCGGCCCGTCACCGGGCGGCGGCTCGAGGACTTCGGAGGTCGGCTCGAAGTGCAGCGGACCCACGACGACGGCCTCGGCGGGCCAGTCCGGCCGCGGCACCTCCAAGGCCGGCAGGGTGGCGATCAGCCGGCGCGCCGGTCCCGGATCGCGCTCGGGCAATCCGATCCCGAGCCGGGCCGCGCCGCGCTGGGCCAGCCCGGCCCGCCAGGACCGTTGGGTCAGCTTGCGCATCACCGCGTCGCGCAGCCGGCCCCGCACCCCCACCCCGGGTGCCAGGCCGCTGCCCAGCGGCGGCAGCCCCTTGGACGGCAGGTACAGCGGGTGCGGGTTCAACTCGGCCCAGGGAATGTCCAGCAGTTCGGCGGCCATCCCGCCGCAGGCGGTTATCACGTCGGACACCACCAGATCGGGAGCCAACTCCCTCAGCAGGGGCGTGTTCAGTACCGCCATCCGGGCCGCCCGCTGGTGGATCTTGGCCCCGGCATCCAGATCATCGTCGTCGGCGTCCGGATCGAGTCCGAGCAGCTCAGCGGCCTCGACCCCGGCTGCCCGCGCGGTGTCCAGCCAGGCCACACCGGTGAACAACACGGGCTGCTCCCCCGCCGCACGCAGGGCCAGACACAGCGCGATCGCAGGAAAGGCGTGCCCTGGGTCTGGTCCGGCAACCACGGCTACACGCACCGGCACAGACTGCCACAGCGAAAAGCTGCCCATTAGGCTGGATGGCATGACCGAGCAGATCGCACCGACGACCGACTCCGCCAACGCCGCGATCGTCGAGAAGTTCCTGTTCGCACTTCGCGACAAGGACTTCGACACCGTGGAATCGCTGATCGCCGATGACATCGTCTATGAGAACTACGGATACAGCCGGATTCGCGGCGGACATAAGGTCGCCAAGATCTTCCGCGGCATGGATCGTCCCAGCCTGGGCTTCGACGTGCGTTTCCATCGCAACGTCGAAGAGAACGGCACCGTACTCAACGAGCGCACCGACGCGCTGGTGTTCGGCCCGGTCCGGATGAACTTCGCTGTGTGCGGCGTGTTCGAGGTGCGCGACGGCCGCATCACGTTGTGGCGCGATTACTTCGACCTGTTCGACTTCCTCAAGGGCTTCGCGCTGGGCGTCCTGGCCGTCGCAGTGCCCTCCCTGCAACGAAAGTTCTGACAGACCATGTCCGACCAAACCCGCACCAAGCCCGGTCCGCTGCAGTACGTCAAGTACTGCTACGGCGGTCGGTTACCCGACTCCATGCACGAGTGGGTGATCGAGGATCTGACCGGCAAGGGCGCCGTGCGCCGCCTGATCGTGCGGATGTTCATCCCGGCGTTCTTGATCCTGGTGCCGTTCTGGTTCATCCCCACCGATCTCGCCGTGCATCTATCGATGACGGTGCCGATCCTGATCCCGTTCGTCTACTTCACGCACGCGTTGAACAAGATCTGGCGTCGGCACATGCTGCGGGTGCACGACCTCGACCCTGGTCTGGTGGACCAGAAGGCCCGGGAGAAGAACCAGCACGTTCACGACGCCTACGTCGCGCGTTACGGTCCGCGTGACTCCTCGTCAACCGGCACCCACGACATCTAGACCGGCTGCGCGGCCGCGCTCAGGCGTGCCGCAGCGATCCCAGCTCGTCGAACGCCTGCGCCCAGCCCAGCAGCCGATCGGTGGCGTTGCTCAGTTCGTTGCGGTAGCGCTGCTTGGCCATCGGCGAGGCCGTGGTGTCGCCCGCATTCGCCGAGGACACCAGTTGAGCTGCTGCGGTGACCATTTCGTTGTACTGCCGGACTCCGGCGCCCAGCTGCGCGGTATAGGCGTTGATGGTGGGTACCAGGTGCGGGCGCGACGACGGCGTGGCGGCGACCGCCTTCTCCATCGAGACCACCTGGGCTGCGGTGGCCGCCATGGTGCCCGCGGTGTGGTTGGCCGCCGCGGTCAGCTCCGCGATCTCGTCGGCCGGCAGCAGTTCGCCACGCTCCATCACACCCAGCAGCGAGAACAGCCCCCGTTCGGACGCGCCCAGCGCGTACATCGAGGGCCGGGCCGCCGAACCGTGCGGAGGTAGCCGACGGGTGCTGGCCGGCCGCTGCGCCGGCAGCGGGTTGGACCGCAGCCACCGATACCGCAGCAGCGCCAAGGTCGCCAGGAAACCGGCGCCGGCCGCGAGCGGGGTGGGAATCAGCAGCGCCCACGCCGGGGTGTTCCAGACCGCCAGCAGGCCGGTGACCCCGATGAAGAACACGCACGCCAATCCGAAGAACACGCCCAGCCGCAGCGCCCACCTGCGCTTGCGGATGGCGCGGGCACGCGGGTCGGCGGCCACACTGAGTTTGTGCGCTACCACATCGGCGGCCTCGCTGGCGCCGTCGAGCCCGCGCTGCAGCAACGAACGCCACTGCTGCGAAACTGTTTTGACCGCCATCACGTTGTCCGATCTGCTATTGGCCGAGCGGCTTTTCGGGCTTCGCCTCGGTGGCCGGCGCCGGTGTGGCCGGCGAGGCCGTGGCACCACCGGATGGCAGCGCCTCGCCGCGCATCGAGGCGCGGATCTGCTCGAGCCGGGAATGGCCCGCCATCTCGACGCTGGCCTGCTGGATCTCCATCATCCGGCCCTGCACCGAGTTCTGCGCCAGCTCGGCCTCGCCCATGGCGTTGGCGTAGCGACGCTCGATCTTGTCGCGCACCTCATCCAGGCTCGGCGTGCTGCCCGGTGCCGCGATCTCACTCATCGACCGCAGCGAGGCGCTGACCTGCTCCTGCATCTTGGCCTGCTCGAGCTGAGACAGCAGTTTGGTGCGCTCGCCGATCTTCTGCTGCAACACCATGGCGTTCTGCTCGACGGCCTTCTTGGCCTGCCCGGCGGCCTGCAGCGCCTGGTCGTGCAGAGTCTTGAGATCCTCGACGTTTTGTTCGGCGGTGACCAGCTGCGCGGCGAACGCCTCGGCGGCGTTGTTGTACTCGGTGGCCTTGGCGGCGTCGCCCTCTGCAACCGCCTTGTCCGACAATGTGATCGCCTGCCGGACATTGGCCTGCAGCTTCTCGATGTCGGCGAGCTGGCGGTTGAGCCGCATCTCGAGCTGGCGCTGGTTGCCGATCACCTGGGCGGCTTGCTGCGACAGCGCCTGGTGTTGACGCTGGGCTTCCTCGATGGCCTGCTGGATCTGCACCTTCGGGTCGGCGTGCTCATCGATCTTCGAGTTGAACAGCGCCATCAGGTAACGCCACGCCTTGACGAACGGATTGGCCATGGGTTCATTCCGCCTTACGTAATCGGTCTTCGGATGAGGTGACCTGCGGTCACCAATTTATCGGTTTCCCGCAGCACACCACAGTCCCCGGACAAAGTGTCGCGGGTGAGGCGGGTGTGTCGGATGTGGCCTGGCTTTCCCCCGCGCTCAAGCGACGGCCATCGCAACCGGCGGGATGACCACCTTGGTTGCGGCGTCGATGTGCGCTGGGCGGATGGCCGGCACCAGCTCGTGGCGGGCCATCTGTTCGGAAGCCGAGCTCAGCACCCGCGACAGCGGGACGTCGAGGGCCGTGCAGATCGCGCTGAGCAACTCGCTGGACGGCTCCTTGCGTCCGCGCTCCACCTCGGACAGATACCCCAGGCTCACCCGTGCGGAATCGGACACCTCACGCAGGGTGCGGCCCTGCGACGTGCGGGCACGACGCAGCACGTCGCCGATGACCTCGCGCAACAGTGGCGTCATCGTGCTCTCCTTAGCTGTTGGGATGGTGCCGATGGACAGTCGGAAAACGACTCATGAAGAACAACGTCGGCAGCACTCAGATTGGTTCCCCGGGCACGTCCTGAACATCGCGACGAACGTCACGCAGCGCCGAGACCAGGTAATCGATGCCGGTCACCACGGTCAGCACGATCGCGACGATCATCACCGCCCAGGCCGTCACCAGCCAGCTCCCCGGCCAGGCCTGCAACGGCAGGATGAACAGCCCGATCGCGACCGCCTGCACCAGGGTTTTGAGCTTGCCGCCGCGACTGGCCGGAATCACCCCGCGCCGCAAGACGGCGAATCGCAGCACGGTGATGCCGACTTCCCGGATCAAGATCACCGCAGTGACCCACCACGGCAGATCGCCCAGCACCGACAAGCCGATCAGCGCTGCGCCGATCAACAGCTTGTCGGCGATCGGATCGGCCAGCTTGCCGAACTCGGTGACCATGCCGTAGTTGCGGGCCAGCTGACCGTCGAATCTATCGGTGATCACGGCCACCGCGAAGATGCCGAACGCCGCGATCCGCGCGGCCGGCTCGTGGCCGTCGCCGTGGAACAGGGCGTAGAGGAAGACCGGAACCAACACCAGCCGCACACCGGTGAGCAGGTTGGCGACGTTGATCACCGACGCCGCCGGTGATGTTTCAGCCTGGCCCGACACCGCAACAGGATACCGGGCCAGGCTCGCCGACCGGCGATCGGCACTCGCGCGCCGGCACCCGATAGTGTGCAAGCGTGAGCGAGAACGCAGGTCAACCGGCCATTCGCCCGCTCCTGCGGCGCGCCCGCACCTCCGACGTCCCGGCGATCAAGCGTCTGGTCGACACCTACGCCGGCAAGATCTTGCTGGAGAAGAACCTGGTCACGCTCTATGAGGCGGTGCAGGAGTTCTGGGTGGCCGAGCTCGACGGCGAGGTCGTCGGCTGTGGTGCGCTGCATGTGCTGTGGTCCGATCTCGGCGAGGTGCGCACGGTGGCCGTCGACCCGAAGGTCAAGGGCCGCGGTGTGGGGCACGCCGTCGTCGACCGGCTGCTGGAAGTGGCGCGGGAATTGCAACTCGAGCGGCTGTTCGTGCTGACCTTCGAAGTCGAGTTCTTCAACCGGCACGGTTTCGTCGAGATCGACGGCACCCCGGTGACCGCCGAGGTGTACGAGGAGATGTGCCGCTCCTACGACATCGGCGTGGCCGAATTCCTGGACCTGAGCTACGTCAAACCGAACACGCTGGGCAACACCCGGATGCTGCTCACGCTCTGACCCGACCCCAACCGCTGCCGCTCTTCCGCCTACCACCCGCTCTTGCGGCCTGCAGAGCGGGTGGGAAATGCAAGAGCGGCAACGGGTTTGGAGCCGCCGCTAGAAATCCATGTCGTCGTCGCCGTCGCCGTCATCGTCGTCGTCGGAGCCGCCGCCGCGGATCAGCATCAGCGTGCCGGCCAGATCCTCGGGCTTGACCAGCACCTCGCGCGCCTTGGAACCTTCCGAGGGCCCGACGATGCCGCGGGTCTCCATCAGGTCCATCAGCCGGCCGGCCTTGGCGAACCCGACCCGCAGCTTGCGCTGCAGCATCGAGGTGGAGCCGAACTGGCTGGACACCACCAGCTCGACGGCCTGCAGGAACACATCCATGTCGTCGCCGATGTCCGGGTCGACGTCCTTGCGCTCACCGGCCTTGACCGCGGTCACGCCCTCGACGAACTCGGGTTCGGCCTGCGCCTTGGTGGCCTCGACGACGGCCTGGATCTCGTCGTCCCCGACGAACGCGCCCTGCAACCGGATCGGCTTGTTGGCGCCCATCGGCAGGAACAGTCCGTCGCCCATACCGATCAGCTTCTCGGCGCCGGCCTGGTCCAGGATCACCCGGCTGTCGGTGAGCGACGACGTCGCGAACGCCAGCCGAGACGGCACGTTGGTCTTGATCAAGCCGGTGACGACGTCGACCGACGGCCGCTGGGTGGCCAGCACAAGGTGGATGCCGGCCGCTCGGGCCTTCTGCGTGATCCGCACGATGGCGTCCTCGACGTCGCGCGGCGCGGTCATCATCAGGTCGGCGAGCTCGTCGACGATGGCCAGGATGTACGGGTAGGGCTTGTACTCGCGGTTGCTGCCCAGCGGCGCGGTGATCTCACCGGAACGCACCTTCTCGTTGAACACGTCGATGTGCCGCACCCGGGAAGCCTGCATGTCCTGGTAGCGCTGCTCCATCTCCTCGACCAGCCAGGCCAGCGCCGCGGCAGCCTTCTTGGGCTCGGTGATGATCGGCGTGATCAGATGCGGAATGCCTTCATAAGGCGTCAGTTCCACCATCTTCGGGTCGATCAGGATCATCCTGACCTCCTCCGGGGTGGCCCGCGCCAGCAACGAAACCAGCATCGAGTTGACGAAGCTGGACTTGCCCGAACCGGTCGAACCGGCCACCAGCAGGTGCGGCATCTTGGCCAGGTTGGCCGAGATGAAGTCACCCTCGATGTCCTTGCCCAGACCGATCACCAGCGGATGGTGATCGCTGCGGGTCTCCGGCGCGGTCAACACGTCGGCGAGCCGGACCATTTCACGGTCGGTGTTGGGCACCTCGATGCCGACCGCGGACTTGCCCGGGATGGGCGCCAGCATGCGCACGCTCTCGGTGGCCACCGCGTAGGCGATGTTGCGGTGCAGCGCGGTGATCTTCTCGACCTTGACGCCCGGTCCGAGTTCGACCTCGTAGCGGGTGACGGTCGGGCCCCGGGTGCAGCCGGTGACCGCGGCGTCCACCTTGAACTGCTGCAGCACCGAGCTGATCGCGTCTTCCATCTGCGCGTTGGCCGCGCTGCGCCGCTTGGGCGGCTCACCGGCGACCAGCAGGTCCAACTCCGGCAGCACATAGGGTCCCTCGACCACCCGGTCCAGCACGGCGGTCTTCTTGTCGGCTTTCGCCTTGTCCGCCTTACGTTTCCGCGGACGGGCAGCCACCGTCGGCTCGGGCACCGTCGGGGCTTCGTCGGCAGCGACGTCGTCCACCGGGTAGTTGTCGTACGGGGTGCCGCCGGGCCAGGCGGCCGGTTCGTCACCGCGGTAGGACGCCGGATCGTCGTAGTACCCGTCGGAGAAGTCTTCGCCGTCAACCGGTTCGGCGTTGCCGTCGTGGTCGTCGTGGTCGTCGTAGTCGTATTCGTCGTATTCGTCGTAGCCGCGGCGCAGCCGGGTGCTGAACATGTAGTGCAGCGTCTCGGGCACCTCACGGATCGTGGTGCCGGTCAGCAGCAACACACCGAAGATGGCCGCCATGAACAACAGTGGCGCAGCGATCCACGGAGTCAACCCATCCGAGAGCGGACCGCCGATCACGAAGCCGACGAATCCGGCGGCGTGCTGCCGGTCGGCCGGCAGTTCCGGGGAACCGGACCACAGATGCCACAGCCCCAGCACCGGCAGGGCGATCATCGCCACGCCGAGGATCAGCCGTGGCCGCGACTCCGGATCCGGCTCGGTGCGCATCAACGTGATCGCGGCGAGGGCAAACAGCACCGGCAGCAACACCACCGCCGAGCCCAGGACACTGCGCAGCGCCTCATCGATCCAGCCGCCCACCGGGCGAGCCGCGTCGAACCACGAACTGGCCGCGATCACCACGGCCACGCCGAGCAACGCCAGCGCGATGCCGTCCCGGCGATGCCCCGGGTCGATGTCGCGGGCCCGGCCGACCGACCGCGCCGTACTGCCGGCACCGCGGGCCAGCAGCAACCATGAGGCGCGCGAGGCGCGGCCCACCGCAACACCGGCCGCGGCGACCGGTGAAACCTGCCCGGTCTGGCGCTTCGCCGGCGGCTTCTTGCGCGGCGGCGCCGGCCGCTTCGGTCGGGAAGCAGCCTTTGACCTGGTGGTTCGGGCAGCGCCGGAGCGCGCAGCGGTCTTGGATGGCATGCGGCCAGCCTAGTCCCATCAGCCTCATCAACACCATCCGCAACACGCGCATCTAACGCGCTGACCTGGGCAATTGGCCGGGCATGTAGCCGAATCGTTATTCCTGCCGCGGGTTTCACCCGGTCTCGTGACGCTCGACGGCGGCCTCACAGGTAGCTGCCCGCAGGGCACGGTCTTGATCGAGACAGGCCCCGGCCCGGCCGCTCGGATTGGTTAGGGTGAGCACTGCCACATCGCCGTTCATCGAGGAGTTCCATGCCCGTCGTCGTCGTAGCCACCATGACCGCAAAACCGGAGTCCGTCGACGCGGTGCGCGCCGCCTGTCAGCAGGCGGTCACGGCGGTGCACGATGAGCCCGGATGTCAGCTCTATTCGCTGCACGAGGCCAACGGCACCTTCGTGTTCATCGAGCAGTGGGCGGACGAGGACGCCCTGGCGACGCACAGCGCCGCGCCGTCGATCGGCGCGCTGTTCGGCGCGGTCGGCGAGCACCTCGACGGTGCCCCCGACATCAAGATGCTCGCACCGGTGCCGGCCGGTGACCCCGCCAAGGGACAGCTGCGCAACTGACATGGGCGAAGAACTGAAGGGCAAGGTTGCGCTGATCACCGGCGCCGCCCGCGGCCAGGGTCGCGCGCATGCGGTCAAGCTGGCCGGGGCCGGCGCCGACATCATCGCGATCGACTCGTGCACCCAGATCGATTCGGTGCCCTATCCGCTGGCCACGCCCGAGGATCTGGCCGAAACCGCGCGGTTGGTCGAAGCGGCCGGCACCCGGGCGGTGGCACTGCAGGCCGACGTGCGCGACCGCGACGCTCTGAAGGCCGCGGTGATCGAGGGCACCGGCGCGCTGGGCCGGCTCGACATCGTGATCGCCAACGCCGGGATCGCCCCGATGGCCGGTACGGACGCCTGGCAGGACGTCATCGACGTCAACCTGACCGGCGTCTACCACACCGTCGACGTCACCATGAAGCCGATGATCAAGTTCGGCAACGGCGGCTCGATCGTGCTGACCAGTTCGGTGGCCGGTCTGGTTGGTCTGGGTTCCCCGATCGCCGGCTCGGTGGGCTACGCAGCCGCCAAACACGGCATCGTCGGCTTGATGCGGGTGTATGCAAACGTGTTGGCGCAGTTCAATATCCGGGTCAACTCCGTACACCCCGCCGGGGTCAACACGCCGATGATCGACAACGACTTCACCCGGTCCTGGCTGTCCGGCCTGGCTCAGCAGGAGCAGGGTGGTCCGGACATGGGCAATGCCCTGCCGGTACAGACACTGGAACCCGAGGACATCGCCAACGCGGTCTTCTACCTGGTCACCGACGCCGGTCGCTACGTCACCGGGGTCGCCTTGCCGGTCGACGCGGGATATGTGAACAAGCGCTGATGGCACGAAACCCGGCGGCGCAGACGGCTTTTGGGCCGATGATGATTGCCGGGGTGGAGCAGCAGCAGGCACCGGAGCAGCGACTGGTGCACGACGAGCTGGCTGTCGAGTTCCTGCCCACGCACCTGCGACTGCTGGTGCGTGCCAGCCGAATAGCGCCGCTGCGCAACGCGCTGGTCCGGGGCGCGGAACGGTCCGCCCCCGGGATCTGGGCCAGCATCGCGTGCCGCAAACGCCTGATCGACGACCGGCTCTCTGATCCGTTCAACGAGTTCGACGCCGTGGTGATCCTCGGCGCCGGCCTCGACACCCGAGCCTGCCGGATCGCCCGGCACGGCGGCCTGCCGGTGTTCGAAGTCGACCAACCCGTCAACGTGGACCGCAAAACCGCCAGCATCCGGCGGGCAGTGGGTGAACTACCGCCCTCGGTGCGTTTGGTGGCAGTCGATTTCGAACGTGACGAGCTGATGGCCGTGCTACGCGACCACGGTTACGATCCGGGCCGGCGCACCTTCTTCGTCTGGGAAGGCGTCACCCAGTACCTGACGCCGGAGGCAGTGGGCGAGACGTTTCGTCAGCTCGCCGAGGTCGCGGCCGGCAGCCAATTGATGTTCAGCTACATCCGCCAGGACTTCATCGACGGCACCAACCTCTACGACTCCGCTGCGCTGTACCGCAAATTCCGACAGCGCCGACAACTCTGGCGCACCGGCTTCGATCCCGAGCAGCTGACCGAATACGTCGCCGAATTCGGCTGGCGACTGCTCGAACAAGCTGGCCCGGCCTACTACCGGGACACCTACATCAACGCCACCGGTCGCCAGCTGGTGGCCTCACCGATCGAATGGACCGCGCACGCCGAGAAGCTCTGAGCGCCCAGCGGTGCGCCCGGCCGAAGATGAAAAGGTTCTCATCATGCGCTCATGCTGAGTGCCGGTTGAGCCGCGATCGTGGGTTCATGCGAGTGGTATTGGCTGCGATGGCCGGCACCGTCGTGCTCGGTGCGGCCGCGGCGACGGCGGTTGCCCTGTTCCCAAGCAACGAGTCTGTCCCGTTGCGACCCATCGAGGTGGTCGCACCCGAGGTCGTCGATCCCGCTCGGCCGGGATCCGACACCGGCGACGCCGGCGTTACCGAAGTCCAACCCCGGGACCCCGGCCGGCAGCAGGTCCCACAACGTCAACCTGCGCAGTCCGACGTCCCGCGCCGCGCTGCCCGCGATGCCCCGCAACACGTCGAAACCCTGCAACCCCGCGAGACGCTCGGCGTGCCGGCTCCCCCACCGGCCGCACCGAGCGTCCCGATCCGCGGCGACGACGACTGGGACGACGACGACTGGGACGACGACTGGGACGACGACTGGGATGACGACGACTAAACCGCGCCCGGCGCGGCAGGATGGAGTGGCACCCACCAGGGAGGACCCCGATGAGCCAACCCGGCGCGGCGCCCGCTCAGCACGGCCGCAGGTGGCCCCGCGTGCTGCCGTCGGCCGCCCGCACCCGGATCATCGGCTGGGTGTTGCTGCTGGTCATGGCTGCCCTCGGGATGGTCACACTGGTGACCTGGTGGCTGCTCATCTCGGCGGTCAACGCCCGGATGGATGAGGCGTTGCGGATCGAAGTGCAGGAATTCGGGGAACTGAGTTCACCCGGGATCAACCCGCGCACCGGAGAACCGTTCGGATCCGTCGACGAGGTGATCCGCGAAGCCATCGCCTACAACATCGCCCGACCCAACGAGAAGTTCCTCGGCTACGTCGACGGTGAATACCGGGCGCAAGGCCGGCAAGACAGCAGCGCGCCCGAAGTGCTCGCCGGCGACCCGGCGTTCGCCGAACTGGTGGCCACCGCCAGCACCCCCACCGAGGGCCGCTACGAGCATCCCGAGGCCGGCGAGGTGCGGTATCTGGCCATCCCCGTCACGCTGGCCGGTGACCCCGCCCAGGGCGTGATCGTGGCGGCCTATCTCGGTGACGCCGAGCGCACCGAAGCGCGCAACGCGGTCCGGCTGATGCTGATCGTCGGTTCGATCACGGTGCTCGGCGCGGCCGGCGCGGCCTGGCTGATCGCCGGGCGGATTCTGCGTCCGGTGGGTGATGTCGCCGAAACGGCCCGCACCATCACCGACACCGACCTGTCGATGCGCATCCCGACCCGCCGCGGCGCCCGCGATGAACTGACCGAACTGGTCGAGACCGTCAACGACATGTTGGACCGCATCGAATCCGGCGTGGCCGCACAGCGCCGGTTCGTCGACGACGCCGGCCACGAGCTGCGCACCCCGATCACCATCATCCGCGGCCATCTGGACGTGTTGGATCCCACCGACCCCGAAGACGTCGCGTCCACCCTGACCTTGGTCGATGACGAGCTGACCCGGATGAACCGGATGGTCGCCGACCTGTTGCTGTTGGCCCACTCCGAACAGCCCAGCTTCCTGCACCCGGAGCCGGTCGACGTCCAAGCGCTGACACACGAGGCATTCGACAAGGTCTCGGCGTTGGCCGACCGCAACTTCGTGTTGGAGACGGCCGCCGAGGTCACTGCGGTACTCGACCCGCAGCGCATCACCCAGGCCCTGGTGGCGCTGGCCGACAACGCCTGCCGGTTCACCGAGACCGGGGGGGGCGAATCGCGTTGGGCTCCCAGCTTTCCGGCGGCTGGCTGCGTTTCTGGGTGGCCGACTCCGGACCGGGAATCAGTCCCGAGGAACGCGGTCGGATCTTCGAACGGTTCGCCCGCGGCCGCAGCGGCCGCCACGACGCCGACGGCGCCGGACTAGGGTTGTCCATCGTGCGGGCAATCGCGGTGGCGCACGGCGGCGAGGTCCTGCTGGACAGTCCGCCGGGCCGCGGGGCCACCTTCACCATCGTGATCCCCGCGGCGCTGGGACCGGGATCGGAGGCACCGTGGCACGCATCTTGATCGCCGAGGACGAGCCGCGCATCGCCTCCTTCGTACAGAAGGGCTTGACCGCCAACGGATTTGCCGTCACCGCGGTCGGCGACGGCGCCGAGGCGCTCGAGTACGCGCGCAGCAACGACTTCGACCTGATGGTGCTTGACAT